>NZ_JBLWIF010000003.1:0-235548 GCF_048381575.1 Tepidibacillus sp. LV47 | reverse complement strand
GGTTTAATTTTGGCGGATTTTCAACTTAAATGGACTTTTTAGACAGCTCCTTTTTTTATGGTTAAAGCCAAAAGATACTTATTGCATTCAAAAATATTATGATAAGTGAAAAATAATAATTGCATATCTTTAGAATATTGTCTATCCTAAGAATAGGACACTTTGTGAAAAAATCAGCAAACATTTTTAAGTAAAAGAAATGTAAAAACAACAAAAAATTGAATCAAATATTCAGGGAGAGGATGTGAACAACATGCATTATGTTGTATTTGTTAAACAAGTACCTGATACCAGTGTCGTTAAACTGGATCCTGTAACAAATACGCTTGATCGCAGTAGTGCTCCATCAATTATTAATCCATATGATGCACATGCGGTTGAAGAAGCAGTGCGGTTGAAACAAAAATACGGTGGTAAAGTAACAGTGATCTCGATGGGACCACCAATGGCTGTTAGTGTGATTAAAAAAAGTATTGAATTAGGTGCTGATGAGGGTTATTTAATTACAGACCGTGCTTTTGCAGGATCAGATACATTAGCGACAAGTTACGCATTAACTCAAGCTCTTAAAAAAGTAATGGAAAAAGAACCTGTTGATCTCATTTTTGCTGGCAAACAGGCGATTGACGGTGATACTGCTCAAGTAGGGCCTGGAGTAGCAAGAAGATTAGGGATTCCTGTCTTAACTCAAGTGGTTAAAATTGAGAATTTTTCTGTTAATGATCGTACCATTCGTGTTCATCGCAAAATCGAGGATGGGCATGAAATCATTGAATCAAAATTACCTTGCTTGTTGACAGTTGAAAAAGAAATTAATGAGTTAACTTATTCTCCTTTACCCAATATGATTCGCGCAGCAAGGTATCAGCCGATCATATGGACAGCAAACGACCTTGATGTAGACCGCAATCAATTAGGATTGAAAGGTTCCCCTACGGTTGTAGGTAAGATATTCGCACCACCTAAGCAATCAGGGGGAGAAAAAATCGAAGGAACTACAGATGAAAAAGTAGCTAAGGTTATTGATAAGTTGATTAATATTCATGGTTTGTTTGCCAAGGAAGGAGTGTAGGAAATGGCTGTATCTATATCTACTCTTTGTATTTCTTGTGGTGCTTGTGTTGATACATGTCCTCATGAAGCTCTTTTCTTAGGGGATACCAAAGCGGAAGTAATCCCTGATAAATGTGTAGAATGTGGGGAATGTATTGAAGTTTGTCCAACAAATGCAATTTCATTGCCAGAAGGAGCTAAACCAGCTGCTGTAACAGAGCCAACTACTCCACAAGTTGAGAAAAAGGAAGAAAAAGCAGAAGAAAAAGAAGAAACCAAAAAAGAAGCTCCTGTTGCAAACCAAATATCCGAAAATCCAGCAGTAAAAATACCAGAATCTGAATATCAGGGTGTTTGGATTTTTATTGAGCAACGAAATGGGAAAATCGCTCCTGTTTCTCTTGAATTACTTGGAGAAGGTAGAAAACTAGCTGATAAATTAGGTGTTGAATTAGCAGGAGTTTTACTTGGGTATAATGTTAAACACCTTACCAAAACATTATATGAATACGGAGCCGATACGGTTTATCTAATGGATGATCCTGTACTTGAGCAGTATCGTTCAGAAGCTTATCAAGTTGGTGTCGTTGATTTCGTTCGCAAATACAAGCCTGAAATTCTCTTGTTTGGTGCAACTGCAATTGGTCGCGATCTCGCAAGTACCGTCGCAACCGAACTAGAGACAGGGTTAACTGCAGATACAACACGCCTTGATATCGATCTTAAGAATCGTTTGCTTGAAGCTTCCCGTCCTGCGATGGGTGGAAACATCATGGCAACGATTCTCTGTAAAGTAAAAAGACCGCAGATGGCATCTGTTCGTCCAAAGGTATTTAAAGCGATGCAACCAATTGAAGGACGTACAGGTAAACTAGTCGAAGAAAAAATCAACATTAAAGAATCAGATTTAAAAACCAAAGTGATTAGCGTAGCTCAAGATATTAGCAATAAAGTTCGCCTTGCGGATGCCGATATCATCGTTGCAGGTGGAAAAGGATTACAAGATGAAAAAGGTTTTCGACTTGTTCATGAATTAGCCGAAGTATTAGGTGCAGCTGTCGGGGCTAGTCGTGATGCTGTAGAAGCAGGTTGGGCTGATCACTCACAACAAGTAGGACAAACGGGAACAACTGTCGCGCCAAAATTATATTTTGCAATTGGAATTTCAGGAGCAGTACAACATACTGTTGGCATGGAAAACTCCGAAATCGTAGTAGCGATTAACAAAGATCCAAATGCACAAATCTTTGAAAAATGCACATATGCGATAGTAGGAGATGCTTTTGAAGTTGTTCCAAAGTTCATTGAAGAGTTTAAGAAATTAAAAAGTCAGGGTGGGGAGAGAAAACATGGCTGAGAAATTTGATGTAATTGTTGTCGGTGCCGGTCCTGCGGGCTCTTCAGCTGCCTATACATTAGCAAAAGCAGGACTTAATGTGATTATGTTTGAACGTGGGGAATATCCTGGTTCCAAGAACGTTATGGGTGGTGTATTGTATCGCCATCAGTTACAAGAAATTATACCTGATTTTATCGAGCAAGGAGCTCCTTTTGAAAGGCCGATTGTTGAACAACGTTTTTGGTTGTTAGATGAGCAATCTGCTTTTCAAGCGGGATATAAGGGATTGGAATGGGCTAAACCCCCATACAATAACTTTACTGTGTTTCGTGCAAAGTTTGACCAGTGGTTTGCAGGTAAAGCCGTTGAACAAGGTGCACTTTTGATTAATGAAACAGTTGTCACTGAAGTGATTGTTGAAGATGGGAAAGTCATTGGTGTGCGCACAGATCGTCCAGATGGGGATGTGTATGCAGATATCGTTATTTTGGCTGATGGGGTTAACTCTTTATTAGCCAAACAATTAGGTTTTCATAAAGAATTAAGACCTGACGAAGTAGCACTTGCAGTGATGCAAGTCATTAACCTTCCAGCTGAGAAGATCGAAGAGCGTTTTAACCTAGAACCAAATCAAGGAACGACGATCGAAATTTTTGGTGATTCAACGAAAGGGATGCTTGGCACAGCCTTCATTTATACAAATAAAGAAAGTATAAGTATTGGAGTTGGAACATTATTATCTGGATTAATGAAACACAGAATTCGTCCTTATGAATTACTAGAAACATTGAAACATCATCCTTTGGTACGCAAATTAATCGAAGGTGGGGAGGCAAAAGAATACCTTGCACATTTAATCCCTGAAGGTGGGTATCATTCCATTCCAAAATTAGTGGGTCATGGTGTAATGGTTGTTGGTGATGCAGCACAACTCGTAAATGGAATTCATAGGGAAGGTTCGAACTTAGCAATGGCATCTGGTCGTTTAGCTGCAGAAACAGCGATCTTAGCGAAACAAGTTGGAGATTATTCAGAAAACCTATTAGATACTTATCGAATCAAATTAATGGAAAGCTTTGTCGGTCAAGATTTGAAGAAATATAAAGATGCCGCGCATACTCTCGATCGTCATCCACAATACTTTAAGGAATTCATTCCAATGATTAATCGTGCAGCTAGTGAAATGTTCACGGTTGATGGTGCATCAAAATGGGAGAAACAAAAGCGAATTTTAGGTATGGTTCAAGAAAGAGGAACTGTGAATACCATTCGTGACCTATACCGAGTATGGAAGGTGATGAAATAATGGCTCAACCGCTAAAGAAAGTAAAAGTTGATGATCTCCAGTATCTTACTCGATTTGTATCCGATAAAGAATCTCATCTAGTCATTAAAGATCATAATATTTGTAAAACAAAATGCAAAGAAAAATACTGTACCTTCTTCTGCCCAGGTGAAGTATATAAATGGGAAGGAGAAAGGATGTTTGTAGGTTTCGAAGGATGTCATGAATGTGGTAGTTGTCGCATCGGTTGTCCTTATGACAACATTGAATGGAAATATCCCAAAGGTGGCTTAGGGGTCGTTTTTCGCCTTGCATAAATAATTAAAAAAAGGAAATGATATACTTTGTAGTATATTGTTTCCTATTTTTTTTTCGGAAATGTTATACAAAAGTTTTAGAAGCGGATTGAAATATTCCTATTTTTTAGTATAATAATACCCAGCTGGGTATTCTTTTCCCATTACTGGAGGTGTTGGAGTGAAAGTAGCAGTAGCGGTATTGCCAAACGGAATGGTAAATACCCATTTTGGTCGAGCCAATCGACTAGCGTTAGCTACCATTGAAAATGGGCAAATTACCAAGTGGGAAGAAGTTGATGTTCCATTTGCACAAACCCATGGTGACCACGACCATCACCATGATCATCATGATCACCATCATCACCATGACCATGAACATCATCATCACCATGCTCACCATGAAAATATCAAGAATTGGTTAGTTGAGCATGGGATTGATATGGTGCTTGTAGATCATGCAGGTCCAGGAATGCAAAAAGTAATCAATGAAACCAATATTAAAGTCATTGTTGGTGCAAAAGGTAACGCAAGGGAAGTCGTTCAAGCGGTTATTGATCAAGGTTTTGTTGATTAATGAATGATGGATGTATAATGTTTTATTATACATATTTAGATTAAATATCCATCAAAGGGGAAAGCTAGGGATAGGCTTTCATTGACAAAAAATGAATTAAAAGGAGATGAGAAAGTGGCTAAGATTGATGAAAGAGATAAAGAAACGATTCGCAATATGTTTAGCGAACAAATGAAAGGCAAGACTCATATCCGTTTCTTTAGCTCAAAAGATGGATGTGATTATTGTTTTGACACACAAGAAATCCTTGAAGAACTTGCAGCGTTAACCGACAAAATTGACTTGCAGATTTTTGACAAAGACCAAAATCCAGATGAAGTAAGCCGCTATCAAGTTGACAAATTCCCAGCTATTGTATTTGTTAAAGAGGATGGTACAGATACTGGTGTACGTTTCTACGGTATTCCTTCTGGTTATGAGTTTGGTACTCTTATTGAGGATATCATTGATATTGCCAATGAAAAAACCAATTTATCTCAATCAACCATTGATCAATTAAAAAATATTACACAGGATGTAACGATCTCCGTTTTCGTAACCCCTACCTGACCATATTGTCCTCGCGCGGTTCGCGTGGCTCATCATATGGCTATGGTCAACCCACATATTCGTGGTGAAATGATTGAAGCAATGGAATTCCCAGAATTATCTAGCAAACACAATGTAATGGGTGTTCCAAAAACAGTTATTAATGATGGGGCAGCAGAACAAGAGGGTGCTGTTCCAGAAGAAATCATTTTGCAAAAAATTCTTGCTGCTGTTAGATAAAATAGTGAAGCATCCGTTGATCACGGATGCTTTTTTATGCATTAAATTCGAAAAATAATCGAATAACTTTTGAAAGAGACTCTTTTCTTTATTTGGTACAGTTATTTTTGTTTCACCATAATCTGCTTTTTCTTGTTTTTGTTTTAACTGATTGGATAATTCAACAGCTTTCCAGATGTTAATCTCCCCATAACCGAAATATGGATCTCTTCCCCGTATACCTAAATCTGTAGCTGTCTTCGTAATAATTTTCTTTATTTCCCGATTCGTAAGTTTTGGATAACTTGATTTAATTAATGCCGCTAAGGCTGCAACGTGTGGGCTTGCCATTGAAGTACCTGACAATGCTGCATACCGGTTATTCGGATAAGTACTTGCAATGTTCACACCAGGGGCCACCACATCAACATATTTCCCGTAATTAGAAAACTCTGCACGTTGCTCATCAGGGGCAATTGCAGAAACACCGATTACCTCTGGATAAGCAGCAGGATAACTTAATTGATTGGTATTATCATTACCTGTGGCAGCAACTAAAACGACATTTTTTGAGTAAGCATATAAAATCGCATCATGTAAATATTTAGATTCGGCGTAATTCCCTAGACTAAGATTAATGACATCTGCACCATGATCGGTTGCCCAAATAATTCCTTGAGCAACATCAAATAACGTACCTGCACCTGATTGATCTAATACTTTGATCGGCATAATCTTATTGTACCAAGTAATACCGGCGATTCCCTGGCCGTTATTGGTATTGGCAGCGATAATTCCTGCAACATGGGTACCATGACCATCATCATCCATCGGTAAACGATTAGGATCTATAATATTAACCCCTTTTACCAGCTTACCTTGAAATTCTGGATGGGTTAGATCAACTCCAGTATCAATAACCGCAATCACAATGTCTTTTTTACCTTTTGTTAAGTTCCACCCCAGTTCTGTATCGATGATAGGCAAGTTCCACTGATAATCTAAATATAATCGGTCATTTGGAACTAGAGATCGAATAACGTTTGTTGGCTGTTGATTTATTTCATTAGTTAAATAAATAAAATGAGGTTCAACGTATTCGATTCTTGGATCTTTTTCAATGCTTGTAATTAATGTTTTAGTACTCCTTTTTGGGCAATAAGCGACAATCGTATGGTCGTGTTTCTTTTTTAGTTGTAAATCATATTGCTTTAAAAATAATTGCAGGTCTTTCTGATTCGGTAATTTTTTAAATTTAACGACGATTTCATTTTGTATATAATGACTAATTCCTTTCATTTCTGGGTTGGGTGTAAGATCAGGCAGACTTTGTTCAATATTTAAACTTAGTTTTTTTCTAGAATTATATTTAGTTGGTTTTGTTTTCCATTTATCGTTTTGAAGATGGGTGACGGTATACATTCTCGTTTGTTGTTTTGTTAAAATATGCGAAGAAAGATTGTCATCTATTTGAAACAGATAATGGATGATTTTTGTTCCTTGACGAATCGGAATATCTACATTTATTAACATTTTTTCGTTTTGAAAGTAGGGTTGTGATTGTTTTACCCTCATTAAGTTTCGATCAGCTAAAGTGTGAAATGAAACGATCCGATCTTCATAAATATGTAAAAACTGAACATTAGGGTATTGTTGTTGGATTTTTTTGATCGCTTCATGTTCACTTTTCTGTAATTGAGTTTTTATGTCAGTAGCCATTTGGTAAATCATCATTTGTTTGGTTAAGTAAGAGTCTTGAACGATATAATCATTTTCAGCTTTTTTTTCTATTTGATCAGACACTTGATTTTGCTGTTTGATCACTTTTGGGTTTGGAGTTGTATATTGAAGGGTTAAGATAAACAATACATAAATAATTGCAGTAATTCTTAATAAAAAGCGCATAAAAGATCTCTACCTTTCCAGATACATGGATTTGTATATTAGTGTCTGAAAGGCAAGGGACTTTTATAATCGAGAAAAAAAGGAAAAAGCATAGCGGTAAAGGCTATGCTTTCAATGCTTGTACTATATGGTTTGCAGTTGCTGAATTTTTTCATGGATAAATTGACTAATTTGTTCTACAGCATTTTCCAAATGATCGCTATTTACTTTGAAAAATGGCCCTTCATATTGATTGGTTGCGTATTGATAACGGGGATCATAATAATGTTCTAATAATATTTTAACAACGGTATAAAAATCATTGTTTTCAAGCCCTTGGCGAATGAAAGGTCGAACTTCCGTAGGTAATCGTCTCTCGATTCGCTCAATCCCTGCAATTAACAATTCTTTATGTTTGTCTGATTGGTATTCTTGTAATATCCGATTTACTCTTGTCTCAATTGAAGCGGAAACTAAAATGTGATAACCTTTTTCTTTAGCAGCCATAATGTGATCGGGTATGACAATTTTACCAATTCGTTTACTTTCTGCTTCCAGAATCACCGCGTCAGCTCTTTGTATTTCCTTCAATACTTCATATAAACGTGAATCGAAAGTTTTTTGATTGACAGGATGTGTACCAATTGCACCAAAAACTGATCCTCGATGCCCAGCAAGTCCCTCTAAATCTAAAATAGCAAATCCTTTTTCTTTTAATCGATGTAAGAGTTGTGTTTTTCCAACTCCTGTCATTCCATGTAAAACAAAGGTGGGAATTTGGATCGTCATCAAGGGAATTCTTTTTAGTATATATTGACGATAAGCTCGGTATCCTCCTTCTAATCGGAAAGTCCCCTCATAAATCAGACCGTAAAATGTGGCCATAGCTTTGCTTCTCATTCCGCCACGCCAGCAAAAAAATAGGGGTACTTGTCCTTCTTTTAAAAATTCCCTGACTTGTTTAACCAGACTAGGAATTTTTGGGGAAACGATTTCCATTCCAAGTTCTTTTGCATATTTTGGTCCTTTTTGTTTATATATTGTTCCTACCTGTGCCCTTTCTTCATTATTAAATAATGGAACGTTAATGGCTCCAGGTATGGTTGCTTCTGCAAATTCTTCTTCTGATCGAACATCAATAAGAAGATATTTTGGATCGTTTTCAATCTCTTCATATTTGATATCAATAAACACGGATCTTCACCTCGAAAATAATTCAAACAGCATTTTATATTATAACATTTTTCATACATATAAACCAAAAGAAACCCTTTTTGCCCAAAAGATTCAACATAATATTAACACCGACCCTAAAGGTAAATTAAAAGAAAATCGTTAAAAGGTTACGGATTAATCCGTAACCTTTTATTCTGGGCATATTGATCAATGATTCTTTTTGCTTCTTTCCAAGAACGGATTCGAATTACATTATTTGGTAATAACCCTTGATTATAGGGTGTATCAAATAAAAGAATTGGGATATGAAGTTTTTCCCCCATTGTTCGTGCCGCATCGTAATGATCTTCTAGAAAAAGGTCAATTTGATATTTGATGACTTGTTCGCATTTAAATGCATTGCCCGTCATGACGACACGATCAAAAGGGATTTGATTAATCTCAAACCATTTCATTGTTGGTTCACGATATTCTTCTGATCGGGCCGTAATATAGATTAATCGATAATTTTTTTGTAAATCAAGAAGCACTTTTTTAGCATCCTTAGCTAAAGGGGCCGTTTGATAAACATAGGCACCATATTTTGAATGCCACTTTTCATAATCTTCCTCTGTAATGCCATAAATTTTTGTGATGTCATAAGTGGTTATATCTTCCAATTTAAAACTTTTATTAAAATATTGATTTAGGTGGGGAATAAAGGTAAATGGGTCAGTCACTGTTCCATCAATATCAATCCCAAGGGTATATTCTTTATCCATAAAACACCTCATCCTTCATTAGCAAAAATGTCAATAATTAAAACTAATATTTGCACAAGATAAACAGGATACTAAGTCTAGAACTGTATGTTAATTAAAAGACGGAATGGAGGAATTCCATGTCTGATAAGAAAAAAATTACAGTTCTAAAAGGTTACAGGCCGTTAACTGAGGAAGAATTGGCTGCTGAATTAACTCCAACCTTTGATCAGAAGGTTGTACCTGTGAATCAACAGAAAGAAGAAGACCAACCTAAAAAAGTTAAAGACGGTGATAATACCGTAACAAACAGATTTGGTATTGCCTTCATCGGAGTCATCTTATCCATCCTATCCTTATTTATTTTACCTTATCTGTTAGCTCCTATTGGAATTGTTTTAGGGTATCTTGGATATCGCAGGGGAGATCAAACAGTAGGGTTGTGGGCAATGGGACTTGGAGCCGTTGGATTAATTGGCACTCTCATCATGACGGCCATAGTGTACTAAACTTTATCAAGGCACCTCGATGAGGTGCCTTTTTTTGCATTTATTTTCGTAATTCGCGATAATTTTGCCCTTGGCGTAAAACGGTTACTTTTTCTTGGTCTAGTAATTCCATTAGTGGAACAAGATATTTACGCGATACATTTAACTGTTCTTTTGCCTGTTGAATGGTTATCTTTTGCTCATTTCGTAGAAAATCGGTAATGATCTTTTTCAGCTTTTCAAAAGTCTCATGATGGATGACATGTTTATCGGTCAGTTTTAAAATTTTTCCTTGATTTAAAAGGAAATTGTATAATTCATTCTTTTCTTTTTCATTCAGCTTTACTTCCTTAGTTAAGTCATCCCAGGAATCAGGTGTAAAACCTTGTTCGATCAATTTTTGCTCGAGTTGATTTGCTTGCTCTTGAAGAGTTGGGGGTAATTGTGGTTTGAATGTTGGCAAAGCAACAAACTCCTCTTTGACCATAAGTAAATGTTTCTCTTCCCAATAATCAAATACGTTTTGAGCCATTTTCGGTTTCAATTTTTCCATAAATTGCTTCATGAACTCCGCTTTTGGGTATCCTAAGCGTAATGGAAAGGTTTTATGATATGTTTCTAAGGTAGAAACAATTTGTTTTTCGAGCTTTTCTAGTTGAGTTCTTGCAGCGTAAAATGGGTCTTGGCTTCCAGATTGAAATTCTATGATCTGTAGCTGGTCTGTTAATTTACTTAACCCTACTTCAATCTCGTTTTTTGGAAGAATCAATAGGGTTGATAGTTCTTGTAATGTTAAAAATACATGTGAGCTTGATTGTAATTGTTGAAGAATGAGTTCATCTAAGGTTCCCTTGCTTTTTTGCTTTAACAAATCAATCGTTTCCTGACGATATTTATGCTTTTTTGCATTGGGATCGATAATCGATCCACCACCAATGGTTGTTGATGGAGAAGGACGACGAATGATAAAACGTTCTTTCCGTGATGAGATAATGGGTTCTTCTAGCTTAATCTGGCAATATACTGTTTCACCAGGTAGCGCTTCTTTACGATCATAAAATAGAACTGTACCCATTACTTCAGTCGTACCAATATGAAATTTTACCTCACTGTTTTGTTTTAGTGCAAAATCGATTTCATTTAGAAGATGTAACTCCACATCGACTCTTTGACTTGGTTCCCATTGACCAGGGGTAACTACCGAATCTCCCCTTTGTAAATCTTCTACTTCGATCCCTGTTAGATTGATCGCAACCCGCTGACCAGCGAAAGCTTTATCAACACTTTGGGAGTGAACTTGGAGACTTCGTACACGTACTTTGTGATTAGAGGGCTGAATTTCAAGTTCTTGTCCTACTTCTATCGTTCCTGAATAAACGGTCCCTGTAACAACGGTACCAATTCCTTTTAATGTAAAGACACGATCAATAGGCATACGAAAGAAACCAGTTGAAGTTCGTTCTGGGATTTGGCTAAGCATCTCTTGGATGAGAAGTTTTAATTCATCTATTCCTTCATGGGTAGTACTTGAAACTGCTAGAATAGGTGCGTTTTTTAAGATTGTATCGCTTAATATTTCTTTAATATCCTCTTTTACTAATTCAAGGAAATCTTCGTCTACAAGATCTTTTTTCGTTAAAACGATAATCCCATGTTCGATTCCTAGAAGTTCTAGAATTTGAAGGTGTTCTTTGGTTTGAGGCATGATTCCTTCATCAGCCGCAATCACGAGTAAGACTAGATCAATTCCACCAACTCCAGCTACCATATGACGAATAAATTTTTCATGTCCAGGAACATCAATGAGCGAAACCTGATCACCATTAGGTAACATAAAAGGAGCAAAACCTAATTCAATCGAAATATTTCTTTCTCTTTCTTCTTTTAAGCGGTCTGTATTTACTCCTGTAAGTGCTTTGGACAATGTGGTCTTGCCGTGATCAATGTGTCCTGCCGTACCAACTATATAATGCTTTCTCATACGTATATCCCCTTCTAAAACACATTAAAAATGAATGTTATAGCTATTATAACAAAAAATTTTTACTACGTTAAAAAAAGAAAAGTGAAGCGACAGCCATCGCTTCACACATTAAAAGTTCAGATTCTATATTATTTTACCACCACCTAGGTCCCCATGGGTAAAATCCCCACCAAGGGCGATACCACCAATATGGACGGAATCTCCAGAAAGGATAGCCGAATCCAAACCAAAACCGTTGTTGAATATTAGCTTCTTCAACCTCATCAATGGTTTCTATATCTAAAAATTCAGATTCCTCAGAACCACGAGTATAGGGTATATTCCAGCCATCATACCAAGGATATTGGTTATAAGGATATTGGCCATACCACCACCATGGTCTTCTTCTCCATGGTCTATGTCCATACCAAGGAAAGTAACCATACCAGGGATAGGATTGACCGTACCAAGGATATTGGCCATAAGGATATTGACCATACCCTGGAAACCCAGGATATAATTGTTGATCTAGCTCTGCAGTTTGTTCATCATAATCGAACTCATTTGTTGTGAGTTCCTTTAATTGTTCTTCATTTTGTTTGACATTCAAGTTTTCCATTCTTTTATATCCTCCTTCTGGTGTATTGCCTATTACATCATCAATGTATGGTGAGATACCTAGAAAGGATACAAAAAAAATTAATTTAGGCAAAAGCCTAAAATGAATTCTTCCAGAAAAAAGATTACGTTGATGAATGATTTTGCTTTAAAAATTCTAACAGGTATAGACAACTAGTCTATATAATGTTAAGATGAAATTAGAAAGAAGGTGTTATAGAATGAATCGGTTGTTATTGACTAACGCTACCGTTTATGCGGAAGAAGAACGAATAAAACAAGGATATGTACTTATAGAAGGAGAAACCATTGTCGATATCGGTCCCATGTCGTCGCGACCTGACGTAAACGGAGCAACTGTCATTGAACTAAACGCCGATCATGTTGTCATACCCGGGTTCATTGATATTCATATTCACGGAGCGTCTGGGGCAGATGTGATGGATGCGACAAAAGAAGCGCTACAAACGATGGCCACCGTCCTGCCAGAAGAAGGAACAACAAGCTTTCTTGCAACAACGATGACAGCTTCTTTCGAACAGATTGAGCTGGCGCTACAAAATGTGACTCATTACATTCAGTTTAGCAACCAACCGGGAGAAGCAGAAATTATCGGAATTCATTTAGAAGGACCATTCATATCTCCAAAACGAGCTGGAGCCCAACATCCAAGAAATATTGTGGAACCGAATATAGAGTTGTTTAAAAAATGGCAAGAGATTGCAAATGGATATATTCGCCTTGTAACATTAGCGCCGGAAGAGAAAAATGGATTAGCGTTGACAGCGTATTTAAAAGAACATGGTGTTGTTGCGTCTATTGGTCATTCTGATGCCGTCTATGAACAAGTGAAAGCTGCGATTCAAGCAGGAATTACCCATGCCACTCATTTATTTAACGGCATGCGTGGTATTCATCATCGTGAGCCGGGAGTTGCAGGAGCGGTGCTCATGCAAGATGAGGTACTCTGTGAAATCATTGTTGACGGCATCCATGTGGCACCGGAAATGGTGCGCTTTGCTTATCGGAATAAAGGAAGCGATGGCCTCGTGTTAATTACTGATGCGATGCGTGCAAAATGTCTCGGAGCAGGGGTATATGAGCTAGGTGGGCAAGAAGTAACCGTGCAAGGAGAACAAGCTACATTACAAGATGGCACGCTGGCAGGCAGCATTTTGAAATTGAAAGATGCTGCCAAAAAAATGATAGAGTTTACCGGTTGTACCCTTGACGACATTATTCGCATGGGATCTTGGAACCCAGCCAAACAATTAGGTATTCTTGATCGAAAGGGGAGCATACGAGTCGGTAAAGATGCAGACCTTGTTGTGTTGAATCAACAATATGGGGTCGTCATGACATTCTGTCGCGGCAAACTCGCATATTCGAAATAGGGGGTGTTCTGTCGTGAAACTCATAGAAACAAAAGATTACAAGGAAATGAGCGAAAAAGCTGCGGAAATCATCATTGCTCAAGTAAAGAAAAAGCCAAATTCTGTTCTCGGCTTAGCAACAGGAGAAACGGTACTTGGAACGTATGCGGCATTAGTATACGATCATCGCCAACATAGAACGTCGTATCAGTATATCCAAACAGTCAATTTAGATGAATATATCGGCTTAGGCCCGAACCATCCCAATAGTTATCGCTATTATATGAACGAGCATCTGTTTTCCCATATCGACATCCCTCTCTCGCAAACCCATATTCCGAACGGACTTGCTGCTGATGTGGAAGAAGAATGCAAACGTTACGAGGAATTAATTGAAAAGCTAGGTGGGATTGACTTACAAGTATTGGGAATCGGGCGAAATGGGCATATTGGTTTTAATGAGCCGGGTACTCCTTTTGATTCTATTACTCATATTGTTGAACTAGCTGAATCAACAAGAGAAGCGAACTCACGCTTTTACTCTAGTCTTGAAGAGGTTCCAACCCATGCGATTACAATGGGAATTACTACAATTATGAAAAGCAAGCAAATTATCTTGTTAGCATCGGGAGAAAAAAAAGCACATATTTTATCTCAATTATTCGAAAGAGAAGTTACATTAAACATTCCAGCTTCGATTTTAAAAACACATCCGAATGTGGTCGTTATTGCTGATAAAGAAGCATTGTCGCTTGTAAGCAAAGACCAAAGAAAGGTGTATGTATGATGATTAACAAACATTCTCCACTTCCGATTTACTACCAGTTAGAACAAGGAATTAAAGAAATGATTGAAAAAGGGCAACTCAAACCAGGAGAAATGATCCCATCAGAAAGAGAGTGGGCGGAAACGTATGACATTAGTCGGATGACCGTTCGTCAAGCGATTAACAATTTAGTCAATGATGGTTATTTGGTAAGAAAGCGAGGAAAAGGCACATTTGTCGCTGCGACAAAAATCGAACAGCCGTTAAAAGGATTAACAAGCTTTTCTGAGGATATGCGAGCAAGAGGAATGGAACCAGGAACGAACGTGCTTGAATTTCGGACTATTCCTGCCAGTCCAACGCTCGCGCAGCAGCTGGACATTCGCGAAGGAGCGGAGATTTATGAAATTCGTCGTATCCGTCTAGCTGATCAATTTCCGATGGCCTTAGAGACGTTGTATATGCCTTGTGCTCTTGTACCTGGTTTAACGCGAGAAATTGTAAGCGGTTCTATCTATGAATTTATTGAAACCAAACTAGGATTAGTGATCAGGTCAGCGGTGCAAATAATAGAGGCTTCCGTAGCGCGGAAATTAGAGGCGGATCTTTTGCAAGTGAAAGAAGGGGCACCGGTTTTATCTATTCAAAGAAATAGTTATTTAGAAAACGGTCAATCCCTCGAAGTGGTTAAATCGATTTACCGCGGTGATCGTTACAAATTTACGGTTGAAATGGAACGGAAGAAGAGCAAGTAATTTGCTTTTCTATATATGAAATGATGAAAAAAAGGGAGGAATACGCATGTTAGGATTTTTACAACGAATCGGAAAAGCACTAATGCTGCCGATTGCCGTTCTTCCTGCTGCAGCATTGTTGCTTCGTTTAGGACAGCCTGACTTATTAAATATCCCGTTTATCGCAGCAACAGGGGATGCAATTTTTGCCAATTTAGCTTTATAGTTTGCGATTGGTAAAATTGATAACTGTGTGACACGTTTACGTTTAAAAGTAAACGATATGTCAAAAGTGGAAGAAAACGAGCTGAAAAGGTTAGGGGCAAAAGGAGTCATTCGTTTGAATCAAACGGATTTGCAAGTCGTAGTTGGTACAGATGTTGAGTTTCTGGCAAATGAGATGAGAAATTATAATTTATGTGAATAAAGAGGCTGACCATAGGAGCTGAAACCTCTGTCAATGACAATAAATTGGCTATACTTTTAGATTAACTTATCTATTGTTTTGGAGAGTTTGACTTTTTGCTCTTGTGTCAGCCCTAACTTTTTATACGCTAAAGGATATACGAGAATATGATTATAGCTATGAAATTTGAATTTTATATATAATAAAGAAGGGTGTTCACTATGAAACGTTTATTAGATTGTACCGCTTCTGATTTTCGCAATATGAATGGAAAACAATTGAAACAATCAATTAAAGCGGCCGAGGGAAGAGTAATCGTCTCGGAAGTTATAGGAGCGTAGGGTGAAGGGGTGATATTGATGCTAGATTTTGACCCGTTATTTTATCCCTATTCTTCGCAGAGAATGTCTGTATATGCTAAAAACGGAATGGTAGCTACGTCCCAACCATTAGCTGCACAAGCGGGATTAGACATTTTAAAAAAAGGGGGAAATGCCATTGATGCAGCGATTGCAACTGCCGCATGTTTAACGGTTGTTGAACCCACATCAAATGGAATCGGAGGAGATGCTTTTGCCTTGGTATGGACAAAAGGCACATTGTATGGATTAAATGCCAGTGGTCCATCACCAAAAAGTATTTCCCTTGAATTGGTAAAAAAAGCAGGTTACCACGAAATGCCGAAATTTGGCTTTTTCCCTGTCACTGTACCTGGTGCCCCATCAGCATGGGCTATATTGTCTGAACGTTTTGGGCAGTTACCATTAACAGAGGTTTTACGTCCTGCTATAGAATATGCGGAAAAAGGTTTCCCCATCTCACCTGCATTAGGGAAATATTGGGAAAAGGCCTTTCAAATTTATAAAGCAAACTTAAAAGAAGAACAATTTAAAGCATGGTTTCAAACCTTTGCCCCTAAAGGAAGGGCACCAAGGATTGGAGAAATTTGGCGTTCATTGGATCATGCCAAAACTCTTCAATCCATTGCCGAAACAAAAGCTGAATCCTTTTATCGAGGAGAATTGGCGGAAAAAATCCATCAGTTTTCTAAGCGATATGGAGGTTTTATTAGAAAAGAAGATTTAGAGACATATAAAGCCGAGTGGGTAGAACCGATAAAAGTGAATTATCGCGGTTACGATGTATGGGAGATTCCGCCAAACGGACAAGGACTGGTAGCTCTTATGGCGTTAAATATTTTAAAGGGATTTGAATTTACCGAAAAGGAAACCATCAACACCTATCATAAACAAATTGAAGCAATTAAATTAGCCTTTGCCGATGGAAAAACCTATATTACTGATGCAAAGAAGATGAAGGTAAAGGTAGAAGACTTATTGTCTGAAGCTTATGCAGAGGAAAGAAGAAAACTGATTGGAGAAAAAGCCTTAGAACCTAAACCTTTTAAGCCAGCAAAAGGAGGAACCGTCTATTTAGCCACCGCAGATGGACAAGGGAATATGGTTTCTTATATTCAAAGCAATTATATGGGGTTTGGTTCTGGCTTAGTGGTTCCAGGTACCGGAATTAGTTTGCAAAATAGGGGTCATAACTTTTCTCTCAATCCAGCCCATGTTAATGCCTTAGAGCCATGTAAAAAACCATATCATACCATCATCCCTGGGTTCTTAACAAAAGATAACCAACCAATAGGCCCTTTTGGTGTCATGGGTGCCTTTATGCAACCTCAAGGTCATGTTCAAGTGATTATGAATACCATCGATTTTCATATGAATCCTCAAGCCGCTTTAGATGCACCAAGGTGGCAGTGGTTAGAAGGGAAAAAAGTGGAATTTGAACATACCGTTCCCGTACATATTGTTGATTCCTTAGCTAGAATGGGGCACCAAACCAATTGGGCAATGGGTTCAGGAAATTTTGGCCGTGGACAAATCATTTGGAGAAACGAACATGGAGTATTGGTAGGGGGGACTGAACCAAGAACAGACGGCACAATCGCCGCATGGTAAATAATAAGCATGTCTGATTTTGACGTCAACACATTGTTGTTCCATTTTCTTGATTTCTCCATTTAAACATGATAAAATACTTTATGTTGTTTTTGGGAGTGGTTGAGTAGCTGGTGCTCTCCCCGGTCTTCAAAACCGAGTGGGCGGCACGTGATGTCGCTGGTAGGTTCGATTCCTATCCACTCCCGCCAATACTTAAAAAGGCAGCAACCACAAAGGTTTGTGGTTGTTTTTTGTATCATTATTATAAACTAATCATTCTTTCTACATCAGATTCCAACTTGCATACGCGTTTAAACACTTGAATATCTGCATCTCGTTGGTCTAATTTGTTGTTAATTGTTTGTAACATCGCTATAATATCTTGAGGCCATATTAGACTTCATATTATCTTCAAGATAGGATTCGCTTGTCCTTGTTACTACGATTTAGCTGCATTATTTGCAATAAAGGAAGAATTATTATCATCGCTTAAGTGGATGAAGAAAACTCTTAAACTGAAACCAAATAGTTGGCAGGATTTTGAATCTGATCAGCGATTTGATGGTCTAATAAAAAAGTATGAAAAAGAGTATAAAAAATTTATTGATATGGCAAAAAGCAAAACCAAAAACCGCCCTCATAATGATTAAGGGCGGTTTTTAATTTTTTTCATCAAATCTTGCATATTTTCCGTTTTTATTTGTTTTTTTCCTGATAGTAATAATTGGCCATTAAAGATAACTGCAGGAGCTTTTAATGCAAAAAGGGTTTTCATTGCTTGGCGAAAAGGAACCTTATAACGAAAAATATCTTTGACTAAACGAGGGAATAGATAACTATAGTTCCTCGGGTCCACAACATCAAGATCAATACAATCCCCATATTCACGATGTAAGAATTGATAGAGATCTCCTGTTGATTGAATGATTTTCCTTTCTTCGAAATAGAGGCTCGCTTTTCCAAGCTCTTGCAAAAAATCTCCTTCAAATGGCACACAACATGCCGCAACAATTTCATCCTGTTCTCGAACAATGATGATACTGGGTTTCATCTATCTTTCACACCTAAGCACTTATCTCTTTGTGTTCATTTTTTGTTTGTTTTAACGCCTTACTAGCAAAGAAAATTAAAATAATGGATAGTATAAATAGCGCAAGAGCGACAAAACCGAGAACATAGTTCGATGTTGTTGATTGAGGATTGGTAAAGTTTTTATATACCAATTGCCCTAAAGCAGAAAGGGTAACTGCAAACATAAAGAACATTGGATATTTTGTTATACGATTGCTTTTTCCCATTTTTGCAAGCCAGACAGAGACTGTTAGAAGAGCAATGGCACCTAATAATTGGTTCGCAGAACCAAATACAGGCCAAATGGCTTTCCAATTTCCAAGAGCTAGTAAGCTTGAAGCAATAATGGTAATCGTCGTTGCTACATAAGAGTTTGTTCCTATATTCTTTGTAATGCTTCCGTCAGTTGCTTCTCTTTCAAAGAATTCTTGAAAGATGTAACGGCCTAGCCGTGTTGCTGTATCTAATGTCGTAAGAGCAAAAGCTGAAACAACTAGAGAAGTAAAAGTTACACCAACGTTTTTAGGGATTCCAAGTTCCGCAAGAAAATTACCAACGCCTGTTGAAAATAAGGCGACTGGTCCAGGTGCACCTTTTGCTAGAACAGTAGCTGTATATTGATCCTTCGTAACCATAATTGCAGTGATTAAAGCGACTACTGCTAAAGTGGATTCGATTAACATTCCACCATAACCGATTAGTTTGGCGTCTGTCTCTTTATTCAGTTGTTTCGATGTTGTACCTGATGCAACTAATGAATGGAACCCAGAAATAGCTCCGCAAGCGATGGTGACAAATAAAACAGGAAACATCCAACCCAAACTTGTACTAAATCCGCCATAAGCATCCAGTTTAACGGAAGGATTATATAAGAATAAACCAATAATTGCTCCGATGATCATCCCGTAAAGGAGGAATGAATTTAAGTAATCTCTTGGTTGTAATAAAATCCATACAGGTGCAATTGATGCAACAAAAACATAAACCATGAGAATAAAAATCCAAGTGTTAAAGGATAAGTTCAGTGGATATAAAATACCAATCCAAATGGAAACGAGTAATAGTGCAACACCAATAATTGTACCTATTAATACAGGGAAATTGTTACGATATACGGTAAAACCATAAATAATAGCAACGAAGATAAAGAGCATGGAAGCAGTTCCAGCTTCAGGTACGGCCACGAAAGTATTGGCTACGACATTGGCAAAAACAGCGATGACAAGAACTAAGGTAAGCCAAGCAAACAGATTAAAAAGCCTTTTTCCAGTTTCCCCCATTGTATGATCAATGATGACACCAATTGATTTTCCTTTATGGCGAATCGAAGCCACAATCGAAGAAAAATCATGTACGGCTCCTAAAAATACACCACCGATTAAAATCCAGAGAAAAGCGGGAATCCAACCAAATACAGCCGCTGTAACAGGACCAATGATAGGTGCAGCACCAGCAATTGAAGCGAAATGGTGGCCTAAAAGAACTGGTGCTTTAGCAGGTACATAATCTACACCATCATTCATGGTATGAGCAGGTGTTGGCCGAGAATCATTTAAATCAAATTTTTTGACAAGATAAGAACCATACGTCTTATAAGCTGTTACGAAAACGATGAGAGCAATTGCAATTAAAACCAGTGAACTCATCTCATTCCACTCCTATACTAATTTTGAATGAATTTTAGAGAAGTCCTCATAGGTTGGTAGAATGTTGCAACCTCCTTTCCTTTTTTATTATGAATTACTCGTTTAGAATTAAGATCTATAACGAGTAATCGAATGTCGGCCCATCCTTTTAATGAAAAGGCAAAGGATTTCTTATATTTAAATTTTTTTATTTGGTCCTCAAGAGAAGCCGGGAAATGGTCGACAACAAGAATGCCTGTAAAGGTGCTTGACATATGTTCAGAATGAGGTTTTACCAATTCATCGATCATGCAGATTAAAAATTTTTGAAAAGTTTCAATCTTTGTTTCTGAAATCTCTTCGATAACTTGAAGAAAAAGATACTCATAATTTTTGGCACTCCATATTTTAACATTTTTCGTTCCAAAGAATTTTTCTTGGTGAATTTCTGCTTTTGCAAAAAGATTTATTTGCTGCGTTTTAAACTGAACATCTCGATTAATATCGAAATATTTAGACAATTTCAATTCTATATTAGAAACATACTCATTCCAATTCATGCTAGCCTCCAATAAATAGAAATGAATGTAATATTTTAAATAATATAAATTTTTATTTAATATAATAAAGGATCATCGTCATACTGTAAATAAGTTTATGAAAAAAAAAGAAAATAATTTAGGCTCAGCATTTTTTGCTAGGCTAAAAATGAATTATAGTACGTTAATTGCAACATTAGAAAAAATCGTATAAACTGAAATGTAAATGAAAAAAGGTTAGATAGGAGAGAAAGAGAAATGAAACGAGTTTTTTCTGGTATTCAGCCTAGCGGAGTAATGACGATAGGGAATTATCTTGGGGCAATGAAGAATTTTGTGAAACTCCAAGATGAAACAGAGAGTATTTTTTGTATTGTCGATATGCATGCCATTACCGTTCCTCAAGATCCAAAAGAATTAAAGGAAAATACGTTAAAATTAGCAGCATTATATCTTGCGTCAGGTATTGATCCAAAAAAATCTACATTATTTATACAATCCCATGTACCAGCACATGCAGAATTAGGATGGATTATGCAATGTGTAGGATATTTTGGAGAATACGGGCGAATGACCCAATTTAAAGATAAATCCGCGAAGAAGGAGAATTTTACAGCAGGTCTTTTTACCTATCCTGCATTAATGGCTGCAGATATTTTGTTATATGATGCTGAACTCGTACCTGTTGGAGAAGATCAAAAGCAACATTTGGAATTAACAAGGGATTTGGCCGAACGATTTAATCATAAATATGGCGAAACGTTTGTCTTGCCAGAACCTTATATCCCAAAAGTGGGCGGTCGAATCATGAGTTTACAAGATCCAACGAAAAAAATGAGCAAAAGCGATGAAAATCAAGGAGCTTTTATTTCGATTTTAGATGAGCCTGATGTGATTCGGAAGAAAATTTCTCGGGCTGTAACAGATTCTCTTAATACCATCCGTTATAATCCAGAAGAACAACCGGCGATTAGTAATCTCTTAACAATCTACTCTTTGTTTGCGGAAAAAAGGATTGAAGAGCTTGAACAAATGTATGCTGGGAAGGGGTATGGAGCTTTAAAAAAAGACTTGGCAGAAGTGATTATTCAAGGACTAAAACCCATTCAGGAACGTTATTATGAATTAGTAAAATCTGATGAATTAATTGAAATTTTGAAAGAAGGTGCAGAAAGAGCAGCTTCAATCGCCAATCGCAAAATGAAAGAAGTGAAGGAACGGATGGGGTTTATTGTGTAATATAAAAACGCTGAGTACTTTACTCAGCGTTTTTTGCTTCTCTTAATGGATAAGGGACTGTCCTTTCATTTGATTCTAGAGGTTTACCAACGAATCTAACAAGTAAGAAAATTGCTAGGATTGCAATTGGCAATGCGATCCATACGGATAACCCTAGTCCTACTGGTAAATACCCAAATAGGACGGTGATAAATGCAACAGGGAGTGCATAGTCTAATTGTGTTCTCACATGATCCAAATGGTCACTTCCTGCTCCCATCGAAGAAAGAATTGTGGTATCTGAAATTGGTGAAGCATGATCACCAAAGATTGCACCAGTTAACACAGCCCCAGCACTCATGATAATGAAATTAGGATCCGGTGATAATGCTGCAGCTAATGGAATAGTAAGTGGCATGAGTATTCCCATCGTACCATAAGATGTACCTGTCGCAAAGGAAATAATTGCTCCCAGTATAAATATAATCGATGGTAAGATAAACGCTGGTAACTTATCAGAGAGTAAACCAACTAGATATTTTGCAGTTCCTAACTCTTTCATTGTACTACTTAAGGACCAAGCGAGAAGTAAGATGACTCCGGTAATCAGTAAAGATTTCATTCCATTGATCCAAGTTTCAATCGCTTCACCAACCGTGAAGATTCGTTTCGCAACACCCATAATAATGGCTACGATACTAGAGAATAAAGCGGCTTGAAATAATACAACACTTGCATCTGAAGCACCGAATGTTTCACGAATGGTTTTTAAAGCGAATGGATGGGATTGAATAAAGTGAATCAGTTCCTTATCTTCCCCACCTACAATGGCCATATAACCATTATAGTAAAAACCAGCAAATGAAAGAATCATTAATAAACCGATCGGTATAATTGCTGTCCAAACACTTAGTTGAATGCCTTCTTTTGGTTGATTATCTTTGTCATCGACAGCCATTGGTTTCGCTGTATCGGCAAGAACTTTTCCTGTTGTTCTGGCACGATATTCTGCTTGATACATCGAACCAAAGTCTCTCATCATTAAGGCGATTGCGAGTATGAATACTAAAATTAAAATATTATAAAAACGGAAAGGAATGGTATCAATGAATACTCCATATGCGTTAACCGTTTGACCGATAGAGGAATAGGCATCTTTAATTAGACCTACTTCATATCCGATCCAAGTGGAAACAACCATGATTCCAGCAATTGGAGCTGCAGTTGCATCAACAATAAAAGCGAGTTTTTCTCTCGATATTTTTAGTTTATCAGTAACAGGTCGCATGATTGGACCAACAATCAGGGAATTCGCATAATCATCAAAGAAAACTAAGATTCCCATCAGCCATGTAATAATTTGCGCACTCCTTGGAGTTTTTGCTCGTTTTGCTAACGATTCAGCAACAGCCTTAGCACCACCCATTTTGGTTACAAGACCAATGAGTCCTCCAATTGCTAATACTTGCAAGATAATCCCGGCGTTCCAAGGATCTGCAAGAGAATTTAGGATATATTGGACAACTTGTAATAATGCCTGAATGAGCGACATAAATGGGTTATGTGCGCTTAATTGGAGGAGAAATGCGCCTGAAAAAACTCCAAGAAATAATGATAGCACAACATTCTTCGTAATAAATGCGAGTATAATTGCAATTAAAGGTGGAATGAGTGACCAAAAACCATATATACTAGCATTTTTTGCAGCTTGTTCCGCTTCTTCTGCAAAAACAGGTATCGAGCCACTGATAAAAAATAACATACTAAAGAGTAAGATTTGAAATTTTTGTCTCATCTCATAAGTAGCCTCCTTCATTTTTGAAAAAAAAAAACCTGAAGCACCAACAATGCTTCAAGGTTCTAATCCTTTAGTTAAAAAGGAATAAAAACTCTTGACCATCGATAGCGCTCCACAAACTTGAACGTTTGTGACAGTTCTGCACATATTCTGTACAGAACCAGCGTATGATTTTTTGGCGAAAATCATACACTTCGGCAATACTTCCTTTCAAGTTATTCCAATTGCCATGATGAATAACTCTACTCTTAAGTACTGCACCTCTATCTAGTCAAAAAATATTCAATTTTTCCTTTCCATAATTTAAAGATACTCAGTAAAAGTATTTCTGTCAACTAAAAAATTTTTACAAGTATCATTTTGGGAATGAATAAGGTATTTACTCAATTTGATTATTTGTTTGAAAAAGAAAGAAATATCTCGTATTATTGAAAGTAAAGAAAAGGGAATGAGGATTTAGAAAGGTGTGATCTTTTTGAGAAATAAAAGAAATTGGCTCACCTTGATCATGATTCATCTATTCATCCTTTTTATTGTTTTGCTTGGGGGCTGTTCTTTAGATCAGCATTCTCAGTCTCAACCTAAAGCAACCAATCAATCACTAAATCAGGAGCAAAAGGATAAAAACCAAGGGAACCAGGAAGCAGATCAGCAGCAAAAACAGCAATTTGATACTGAGCAAAAAAAAGGAGATACGATTATTATTAATACTCCACTACCTGACTCAACGGTTAGACTAGGAATGAGTTTTGTACTTAAAGGGAAGGCAAAATTGGATGTAAATGAACTATATTATGAATTTGAAGACGGACATAATATCTTAAGCAAAGGAAAATTCCCTTTAAGTTCTAAAAAAGATGCGGCGGGTTTTGCAGAATTTAACTATACCATAAAATTAGAACAAAATCCTAGCAGCCCATATGGAACTTTGATTTTATATGTTCTACAAAAAGATGGGGCAAGAACCGAACAATTGATGGTAACTTATAAATTTGATCCATCCATTGTGAAACCTTAAGTATGATTCATAATCCTTTTCATTTTTTCTACAATAAATTCGAACTCCTTTATTTCAATTGTACGAACATCTAAGACAAATTGTTCTTCAAAGATTCGTCCAATAATATGTGGAGGTGATACCCTTAGTTCCTGCTCAAATTGATGAACGGGAAGATGAAGAGGTTTTAGGCTTATCAATTTGCTCTTGAGCTTAACATCAGGCATAGATCCACCGCCGATTTCGGAAAAGCCATCAATGATTTTCAATTCAAATTGATCTGACACCACTGGTTTTAACATTTCGTAAAGTTTTTGACTTCGTTCTTGAATCATCTTTTCATCCATCAAAATCATTTTTAAAGTAGGAATTTTTTCATGAGCTTCTCCGAGTAAATAATGGCGTAAGGTTGCTTCTAAAGCAGCAAGTGTCATTTTATCGATTCGAAGGGAACGAGTTAATTGATTTTTTTTCAAGCGGTCAATCCACTTTTTCTTTCCGACAATAATACCGGCTTGAGGGCCTCCTAATAATTTATCCCCACTAAATGAAACGAGATCTGCTCCTGTCTTTACTGCTTCTTGTACTGTCGGTTCATTGCCAATGCCATGTTTTTTTAAGTCATAAAGAACTCCGCTGCCAAGATCTTCATATACAGGAATTTTGTGTTCTTTGCCAATTTCAACAAGGGTTTTTAAACAGACTTCTTTCGTAAAACCGATAATTTTAAAATTACTTGTGTGCACTTTCATTAATAAAGCGGTTTGGTCTGTAATCGCCCGTTCATAATCAAAGCGATGGGTTTTGTTGGTTGTTCCAACTTCTATTAAACGAGCTCCACTTTGGGTCATAATTTCAGACACGCGGAAAGAACCCCCGATTTCCACAAGTTGTCCCCGGGAAACAATCACTTCTTTTCCTTGTGCTATCTCTTTCAAGATTAGAATCACAGCAGAGGCATTATTATTCACAACGAGTGCTGCTTCCGCACCTGTTAACTGAACGAGTAAATCTTCTACATGGTCATAACGAGATCCCCGTTTTCCTGTGGATAATGTATACTCTAAATTGGTATATTCAGAAGCTGTTAGTTGAACGGCTTTGATCGCCTCGTGAGATAACTTTGCTCGCCCTAGATTCGTATGCAAGATTACTCCTGTTCCATTTATGACAGAGCGTAAATGAGGAGTTGTGATTTGTTCATAACGATCCATGATTTTTTCTAAAATCGTCGATAATGAAAGAATAGTAGGCGTTTCTGTTTGTAAGATCTTTTCCCTTTCTTTTTCAATCGTTTCTGATACAAGATCAGAAATCAAGTCAAAATGTGTATTTTTGATCAGTTTTACAACTTCTGGAAGTTGTAGAATCGTTGAAATCGCAGGTAAAGATCTTAAGGCTTTTTTTTGTTTCTCGTTTAGCATAATATAAACCCCTTCATGACAAGCTTACTTTTTAAAATTATTTTATAATAAAAATATTTTTTAAATCAAAAAACTTGAATAGAAAACCCACGCTCCCTCGAACGTGGGTATCCCTGATGACGAAAATTTAAAGAACTTGAATTTTTCCCGGGTGTTTATCTGTTACTTCTCCGATTATACGCGCATTTTTTACCCCGAGGTCGTGCATTTTTTGCAGTAAGTCAAAAGCAGCCTTCTCTTCTACAGCGACAAGTAAGCCACCAGAAGTTACGGCATCTGCTAAAATGAGTTGATCGTGATAATCGAGGTGTTCTGCAAATAAGACATGTGGAGAAACCCATTTAAGGTTATCTTTACTTCCAGCAGGAACGTGGTTATTCATTGCCAACTCTTTTGTTCCATCAAGAATTTCCACTTTTGTTGAATCGATCACAAGCCCAACATTTGTATCCTTGACCATTTCAAGGGAATGTCCCAATAATCCAAACCCAGTTACGTCTGTAACAGCGGAAATAGGAAAGCCTTTCATTGCTTCTGCAGCATATTTGTTTAAAAAGGCCATGACTTCCGTAACTCGATCGATTTGTTTTTGACTCAGGACTCCGTCTTTAATACCTTTTGTTTGGATACCAACTCCAATGGGTTTGGTTAAAATGAGTAGATCTCCAGGTTTCGCACCACGATTTGCCCAAATTTGGTTTGGATGAGCCGTACCTGTTACCGATAAACCGATTAGTGGTTCTACATTGTCGGTGGAATGGCCGCCAATTAATATTGCACCAGCCTCTTTGATCTTATCAGTACTTCCTCTAAGAATATCTGCTAACATTTCAGGACCTAGCTTACGGATAGGATATCCCACAATGTTCATGACGGTTAATGGTGTCCCACCCATTGCATAGACGTCACTTAGTGCGTTTGCAGCAGCGATTTGTCCGTACATATATGGATCATCAACAATCGGTGTGAAGAAATCCACCGTTTGGATTAATGCGAAATCATCGGATAATTTATAAACACCAGCGTCATCAGGGGTTTCTAAGCCGATTAATACATTTTCATTGAATTCTTGTTTAGGTAAATGACGCAAAACTTGCGCCAGGTCCTCAGGACCAATTTTGCAACCTCACCCAGATTTAGAAGTGGTTTGGGTTAATCTCGGTTTGTCGTTGTTCTTGTTGAGATTTAAATCCAAAATTTCCACATGAAACCCCTCCTTTTGTAAAAACTATGTACTATTATAATTTATTTTTTAGAAGAAATCTATTTCGACCATAATTCTTTGCCATATTTTGTCCAGAAATTGTTCTTTGCTATTTCTTCTTGAAGAAAATTTTGTTATCATACCTTTTACTGAGAAAAGATATATGATAAGGGTGAGAGCAATGATTTATGATTCAATCCTTATTCGTTATGGTGAAATTGCTTTAAAAGGAAAAAATCGTTATCGTTTTGAGGATCGTTTACTTCAAAACATTCGAGATGTCCTTAAAGATTTACCAAAAATAAAAGTTATAAAAACCTTTGGGCGTATTTATGTTGAATTACATGGAGAACCCCATGATATTGTGATTGAGCGGTTAAAAAAGGTATTTGGAATTGTTTCCTTTAGTCCTGTAAAAAAAACGGATTTAGACGTAGAAGAAATTAAAAAAACAGCACTTCAATTACTTAAGCAAATCAACCCCTTTCCAAAAACATTTAAAGTAGAAACGAAACGAC
Organism: Tepidibacillus sp. LV47; assembly: GCF_048381575.1. Taxonomy (NCBI): domain Bacteria; kingdom Bacillati; phylum Bacillota; class Bacilli; order Caryophanales; family Bacillaceae; genus Tepidibacillus; species Tepidibacillus sp. LV47. Next base: position 207,757 of record NZ_JBLWIF010000003.1, on the reverse strand, counting down.
CCTATAAGTTATTTCCATTGAGTTCACCAGAACTAACCTATGAGGTTGGTGCTTACATCTTAAGAAACACTGAAAATTTGACGGTTGATGTTCATCATCCTGATACTGTTGTTGATATTGAAATAAGACAAGAGGGGGCATTTATTTATTCCCAGACGATTCAAGGTGTTGGTGGAATGCCAGGGGGAAGCAGTGGTCGAGCACTTGTTTTGATTTCAGGAGGGATTGACAGTCCTGTTGCTTCCTACTTTGCGATGAAAAGGGGGTTACAAGTAGAAGGGATCCATTTTCATACATATCCAGTAACCACAGAAGAATCGCTTCAAAAAGTCCTTGATTTAGCAAAAGTACTCTCTCATTATTCTGGATCTTTTCGCCTTCATCTTGTCCCTTTTTTAGAGATACAAAAGGAAATAAAAATATATGCTCCAGAAAGTTACAACATTACGATCATGCGCAGAATGTTTTTACGAATTGCCGAGCGTTTGGCAAAAAAGAGACATGCGTTAGCATTAGTCACAGGTGAGAGTTTAGGACAAGTGGCAAGCCAAACTTTAGAAAGTATGTATACCATTAACCATGTCGTACGTATCCCGATTCTTCGTCCTCTCATTACAATAGATAAACTAGACATTGTTGAAGTAGCAAAAAAAATTGGTACCTATGAAGCATCAGTTCGACCGTTTGAAGATTGTTGTTCGTTGTTCGTACCAAGAAACCCCACAACGAAACCAAAAATAGAGCGAGCAGAGTTTATAGAGCAAAAAATGGAAGTAGATAAGCTGATTGAAGATGCAATTCAAAGAACGAGAACAATTACCATCACACCCCAAGATGATATGAAAGCAAAGGATGTGCTTTTTACAGATATAAAAGAATTTATGAAATAACATTTTATCCCAAAAGGCGGTCTCATCGATGAGAAGCCTTTTTTCTTTATGCGATGAATGGATAATACAAAATGTGGGAAATCTAACAGTGATATGTTGAAAAGGAAAGGAGTACATTCCTTTGAATGCTGGATTGTTTGAATTGTGGAGAGTATTGGATTTTATTTATCAACATATCACAAGGTTAGAGTACGTGGATAAAAAGAGTAATATCTTCCGTGTCGTTTTTTGTAAGTACCGCGGTCCAGATTTAATTACGAGAGATGGTGTTATCATTCATCATGGAGATCCTATTGTGAAATTACATATATATAATTGGAAATTAACCAAGATGTTAAAAGGAATTACAAATGAAACTCGACTGGGATTAACCACCTTACGAATCGTCAAAGATTCGTTACCAACATTGGCTGATTATATTTACAATCACCCAAAAGGGGAAAATGTAAAAGCACTCGTTGGAACGACCTTTTTACATCGGGGAATTCATCATTTAGGCTTTGACGTCGATAAAGTACCCAATACCTTAAAATTCAAATGGAAAGAGCAATATTTGCGTTTAATACTTTATATCATTCATCCCAATGGGAAAGAACGGCTGAAGTTAAGGTCAGAAGAGTTAGTTCCAAAAAGGGTATATATGTCGAAAGATCAATTATTCAAACGCTACTTGCTTCCCCAAGAAGAGGATGTCAAGGAGGAAAGACGATGAAAATTCTGATCATGACCGAAGAGTTTGCAGGAAATGGACATCATAAAGCAGCTGAGTCCCTTTTAAAAACGATGAAAAAAATAGATCCAAGACATGAAGTAAAGATTGTTCATTTACTCAAGATCATCAATCAAACATTAGAACAATGGATTCAAAAAATCTATCTTTTCATCATCCTCAAAAAACCAAGAATTTGGGGCTGGATCTATAAAAAAGAAGGGAATTTTTCCCTTTTATTTAAACCATTTATTGCATATGCGATGCTAGGTAAATTAGATCGTTTTTTAAAAGAGGAAAACCCTGATCTGATTATTGCTACCCATGCTAGCGGTTTAACTGCTTTAGCCAAACTAAAAAAAAGAAATCATTATAAATTAGCTGCTGTTTTTACAGATTATCATTTGAATAGTTTTTGGATTCATCCAGAAATTGATTATTATTTTGTTGGCCATGAAGAACTAAAGAATCGATTGGTTAAAAAATATCAAATGGAACCAGAGCGGGTGATTATTTCGGGGATCCCCATTGATCCAAGCTTTTCATGTTTGAAACAAGATCCACTAACTCAAGAGAACGCAAATTTTCGTATTTTAGTTATGGGTGGGGGCTTAGGGATTGGTTCGATGAAAGAGATCGTTCAATCCTTGCAGAAGATTAAGAATGTCCCTTTTTCTGTCTATGTCATTACTGGAAGGAATCAAAAGTTATATGATGAGTTAACTCAATTAGCCTCTTCTATCAATTATTCCCTTGAGGTTTTACCTTACATTGAGGATATTTGCCCTATTATGATGAAAAGTCATTTAATCATTACGAAACCAGGAGGTTTAACCATTTCCGAAGCTTTATCCACTTCTACTCCCATTTTCATCTATCAACCGATTCCTGGTCAGGAAGAATATAATGCACGGTTTTTAATTAAAAACCGTTCTGCGATTCGTATTCATAATTTGGATCACATTGTTTATTGGGTAGAATACCTTTATCATCACCCAAGAATCTATCAGAAATTCATCCAACATCAAAAGAAAATCGCCAAACCTGATTCTTCCTATGTGATTATTGAAAATCTATTAAATCGTTTATAAGAAAATTAAGGCTGCTATAGCAAATGGTATAGCAGTTTTATATTATTGTTAAGAAACAAGAGTGTGAATAGTGATTTCAGGACGGGAACGAAGACGAATATTTAATCCGGTTTGACCAAGTCCTTCACTAATATAAAAAGGTCTTTTCTTGTAGAAATGCAACCCTTTAATAATGTTTTGTCGTGCCAATTCTCCCATTTTTATAAGATGATAAGGTTTTGGCCAATGGATTTGACCGCCGTGAAAATGACCAGAAAGGAGATAATCAAATGGATATCCTTCCATTTGTAAAACAATATTTGGATCATGAGATAGTACAAGATTGATTCCATTTTTTTCGATATTTTGGTATGCTTTAGAAATATCACTTCTTCCTGTAAAATGGTCATCAATGCCAATAATATTGACAATTTGTCCGTGAATTTGGATTGTATGACTCTCGTTGATTAAAACGATGGCTCCTGTTTCTTCGATTTTTTGGCGAAAATCATGAATACGATCCCGTAATAAATAGTCATGGTTGCCAAATACAACATAAATCCCATATTTTGGTTGTCGTTGATGAAGAACAGCAAGATACTGAAGAAATTTATCGATGTTTTTGGCTTTATCTAAATAGTCGCCTGTCAATGCAATCAGATCAATCTCTTTTTCTTTTAATTGTTGATATAATTGACTAGGTGTAATCGAGATCTTCTCCATATGCAAGTCTGATAAATGTAAGATATGAATAGGTTTTTTAGTTTTTATCCCATTTATTCTTAATTGAATATGATTAAATTCTAGTTTATAGGTATTTCGGTGGGAATAGTAGTATAAAAGTCCAAATGCGAGTAAAGGAATTGCCCATTTTTTCACTATCTATCACCTTTCCATATGGAACATACAATCCTCATGTTAAATGACTGTTGAAGAATTGTATATATAAAAAATATGGAAAAAGAGATAGATACAAGAGTGATAACATGAATAATAGGAGGTATGTATGGAAAACGTCCATTTTTCTTTAACTTCTTTATTGATTGTCACAATTCTTTCTTTTTTAGTTCCGATACTTATTCGAAAAATAAAACAGATCTATATCCCCGTTGTTGTCGGTGAAATTCTTGTTGGGATGATTATTGGGAAAAGTGGTTTTGATTTAATAGTCATGGATGAATGGTTGCAATTTATCCAATTTTTTGGTTTAGCCTATTTAATGTTCGTCGCAGGTTTAGAAATTGATTTTGAAATTTTTACGAATCAAGAAGAAAAGCAAAAAGCAAGTAAATTACTAAATCCTATCACCCTTTCTTTGGTTATGTTAGGAATAACGTTATTCTTGGCTTATTTGGTATCGATTCTTTTACGGAGTATGGGATTTATTAAAGATCCTTTATTAATGGCATTAATAGTTGGAACAACATCTCTAAGTGTTGTAATGCCAGTTTTAAAAGAAAGGAAATTATCCAATACTCGTTTTGGCCAATATATCATTACTGGTGCAGTCATAGCTGATTTTGTTACTATGTTACTCATTTCTGTGGCAGTATCCATTTTTAAAGGTGGATTTAGTGTAAAGATTCTCTTTGTATTTGCTTTGTTAGGATTGGTTCTTTTCTTTTATCGAGTTAGTCATCGTTTTCAAGGAAATCCTATATTTCAAGAATTAGCCCATGGAACGACACAAATTGGCATTCGTGGTTCATTTGCATTGATGTTAATTTTTCTTGTCTTAGCTCAAGCTATTGGAGTTGAAATGATTTTAGGTTCATTTTTGGCAGGAGTTGTTGTTTCTTTAATCGGTGATCCAACAAGAAGGGAAGAAATCGTTCATAAACTAGATGCAATTGGTTTTGGCTTTTTAATCCCTACATTTTTTATTTTAGTTGGCGTTAATTTTGATGCATCTGTTCTAATCAACAATCCAAGAGGCTTATTGCTCGTACCACTCTTATTCATCATTGTTTATATCGTAAAAGGACTACCTGTATTATTGTTCAAATTTTTATTCCCATGGAGAGAGACGATTGCTGGAAGTATTATTTTATCAACGCAGATGAGTGTAACGATTGCGGCAGCTACAATTGGAGTTAATATTGGAGCGATTTCCAATGAAGCAAATGCTGCAATTGTATTAGTGGCCATATTGACAAGTATCATCTCGCCGATTTTATTCGGGAAACTGATCCCCATCGTTGAGAAAAAAGAAGAAGATCATTATGTACTAATCATTGGTGCAACGAGAAATGCTATTCTTCTAGCGAAACGATTTTTAAATTCGGGGATCAAAGTGTTTATGGTCGATTCTGATGAAGAAAAAGTACATGAAACGATGATGTCTGGTTTGAATGTGATTTGGGGAAATGCCCTTGATCCAGAATTAATCGAACAATTTGAGGCTGAAAAAGTAAGGGCAATAGTAGTGCTTACAGGAAATGATCAAGTAAATTTTGAAATTGCTCATTTTCTATCCTATTATTTTTCATCACACATTTATGTCGTTCTCAATGACCCAACTTTGATGGAAAAAGCAAAAAAAATGGAAAAAATACGGCCATTAAACCCTCAATTGTCTACAGTAAGTTTATTAGAAAATATGATCAAACACCCAGTTACTGCCGATATCTTAGAAGACCGATTAGGATTACACATGGAAGAGATTGAAATATGGGATAAGAGATTGATCGGAAAAACCGTTCGCAATCTAAAAATTTTTGCCGATATTCTTCTTGTCTCCATCTACCGTAAAGGGGAAACGATTCTTCCCCATGGGGATACAGAAATCGAAGAAGGGGATATTCTTTTAATCCTAGGGACAAAAGAGACCATCGAACAGTTTAAAAATACTCTTTATATTTAAGGATTGGAAATGGTTTTTATGATTCTATAAGCGTGTTGGAATATACAACCTTATTTTTAATTCATTAAATTTTTAAAAAAATTGTAAAATTTAAGAGGGAATTGTTATTTTTTGTAGAAGTTAGAAATTAATTTAGAAAATAAGTTTGATAAAGTAGCGAGGTGATAGGTAAAAAGTGGAGATACCAGAATATATCGATCGTTTAATTGATTTTTGCTTATCCATTGACGCAAGCGATATTCATATCGAGCCGTTTGAGAAAAGGGCAATAATTCGTTATCGCGTGGATGGTTTTCTTAAAGTATATGAAGAGATTACCCTTCAACAACAAAAAGCGATGCTTTCAAGGATGAAATTGCTTGCAGATTTGAATGTGGCGGAAAAGAGATTGCCACAAGATGGTGCAATTACCATCGATCATCACGGTATGGTTACTGATTTACGAATTTCAACTCTTCCAACCATTTATGGTGAAAAAATGGTGATTCGCCTTTTAAAAAAAGAACCTCGTTTTAAAAAGATTGAAGAATTAGGAATGTCAGAAGGACTACGAATTCAATATCAACGTGTGTTACACCAAACAAACGGATTAATTTTAATCACAGGACCTACTAGTTCAGGGAAAACGACCACACTTTATGCATCACTGCAGTTTTTAAATCAAATATCCAATAATATTACGACCTTAGAAGATCCAGTAGAATATAAAATCAACGGGATTAATCAAGTTCAAGTTCAATCAGAGATAGGTTTAAGTTTTGCGAAGGGATTACGAGCGATTTTAAGACAAGATCCGAATGTGATTATGATTGGGGAAATAAGGGATCGAGAAACCGCCAATATTGCGATTGAGGCAGCATTAACCGGACATTTGGTTTTATCTTCTTTACATACGTATGATTCTGCTAGTGCGATTACACGGCTATTAGACATGGGGATTGAACCTTATTTAGTGGCATCATCGATCCAAATGATTCTTGCACAACGACTTGTTAGAAAAAGTTGTGAGTGTAAAGGATTGGATCCTACTTGTGTATATTGCAAAGGAGAAGGATTTTCAGGTCGTTTTGCCATTTTTGAAGGTCTGCCAATCGTCGATCCGATCCGAGAATTAATTCTCAAACAGGCAACGACTCATGAAATCCGGTTAAAAATGAGGGAATTACAATTTAAGCAATTACAGGATATTTTACTGGAAAAGGTAGAGCAAGGACTTACAACGATGGAAGAATTCCATCGAGTTTTGGTGACAAATTATGAATAAAAGTTGGTTTTTACGAAAATGGAATGATTTTTTACTTAGCGAATTTAGTCGTTTAATGAAGATTCAAATTCGTAATGGGGTTCCCTTTATACAAGGAATTCGCTTAATCAAAGATGTGATGCCTAAAAAGGTGAGTAAAGATTTCGACCAATTTATTTATTGGCTAGAACAAGGAGAAACCTTATCGGCTACACTTAAAATTCTTCAATTTCCAAAATCCTATGTTTCCTTTGTAACCATTGGAGAAAGTCATGGTGATTTAGCGTTAGCGTTTGAACAATGTGAGTGGTATTTCAAGCAAAGATATCAATTTAAACATGCTGTACGTAACGCCCTTGCATATCCCATTTTTCTTCTATTATTAATAATTTTTTTATTTATGTTTTTTACCACGATTTTGCTTCCTCAGTTTCTACAATTATATAAGACACTGCAAATCGAAACTCCATCTACAACTCGATTGATTTTCACAATTTATCAATGGTTTCAAGACTATAAATTATGGCTTTTTCTTTCTGTATCTGTCATCTCCCTTGTGATTTATTTTCTGTTTAAAAATAAAAATTTTCTGAAAAAATTCAAGTTATTTCTGCTTCGCTTCCCTTTACTGAAAAAATATTGGTTACAAACATACACATATCATTTTAGCTCTAATTTAAGTCTTTTCTTAAATCATGGAATTTCATTAATCACAGGAATGGACATTCTGGCTGAGTCTAATGAGATATTAATACAAGAAGCAAGTATGAGAATTAAAAAATCATTATATGAAGGAAATAGTTTAGCGGAAATATTAGCAGAGGAGAAAATATTTTTGCCTTCATTTTTGGAAATGATACGGTTCTATGAATCAGTTGGTTCATTAGACACAGGAATGAAACAATATAGTGAGCAATTGCAAAAACAAATGGAATCAGAATTAAAACATAAACTAAAATGGCTCGAACCGATTTTAATTTCTTTAACGGGAGTATTTGTGTTTATTTTAATTTATATTTTATTTTCGCCTATTTTTTCATTAATTCAATCGATTTAAAAGGGGTTGATGGAGATGATTCGCTCAATAAGGCAAAATCAGAAAGGATTTACATTAATTGAATTATTAGTAGTTATATTCATTATTGGTGTAATCTTAGCTATTGCCACACCAAATTTAAGAGCTTCAGGGGAAAAAGCCCAAAAGAAAGCTTGTTTGGCTAATCAAAAATTAATTCAAGTACAATTAGAAAATTATTATCTCGAATATAACACTTATCCAGATGCTTCAAATTTTGTTACAGAATTGGCGAAAAAAGGGTTTCTAGATTCCGTCGTAACCTGCCCTTCAGGAGGAACCTATTCTTTTGATCCCAATTATGTAGATCCATCAACAGGTCTAACACGAGTAAAAGTAACATGTAGTATACATCCCGAAGCCGAGTAAGAAAACAATGAATAAAAAGGGTTTAAGAAATGGATATGCTAAATCATAAAGGTTTTATCCAGCTGGAAGTGATTTTTGTACTTTTTATGATTGGGATTCTTTTATCTTTTTCTATCCCATCATTTCATCATCTACAAGGGCGATCTGAGCTGGATCAATGGGTAGATCAATTTTTAGCGGATTATTATTGGGTGCAACAAGAAGCAATCCATTCGGATAAATGGGTGGAAATTGTTTTCAATCCTGATTACCATTATTATCTCATTCGTAATGAACGAGGTCTGATCAAAAAAGTGCAGTATAGTGACAAAATTTCCGTCTCAGAAAACTTCTTAAATCACCGTATTATGTTTAATGCTTTAGGACGTTTAGCCTATCGAAATGGAACCATTGATGTCATCTCTTCATCGGGAAAAAGACAGTTAGTGATTCAATTAGTAACGGGGCAGATCCATGTTGAAAGATAAAGGAATCATTATGGTAGAAACATTATGGGCTATATTTATCTTCAGTGTGATTCTGATGATTATCATTCCTACTTATCGACAAATGATGATCGAAAGGGAATATCGGAATCAAGATTATATGGCCCTAGCTATCGCTCGTTCTGAAATGGAAGTGAGTCAAGAACGATTACAGGGAAAGGAATACAATAAAAATATTTATCATGTTCAGGTTCATGTACAACCATATAATTCCCAAATTCTTGAAATACAGGTGATTGTATCATGGAAACAAGAAGAACAAAAACGGGGGATTTCTTTGAAGAAATTGGTCTATTCAGATACACAATGAATTCAAAAGGATTTACTTATGTTGAATTCATGATTATGATTTCCTTTTTTACCTTTTTAGTTGGTTATCTTTACCATTTTTTGATTTTAACACAAAAAGAAAAGGAAGAACAAAGAACTCAATTTGTTCTTCAGCATTCTTATCATATGGGATATAACTACTTAAAAAGCAGTGTATTACCTGCATCCCGTTTCTTTGGTGGTGGACAAACATTATATATTGAAAGTAAAAGTAAATTAGAGGCATTTCGTTTTGATGGAGTGAAAGTCATACGTGAGGTAAAAAAAGGGGAAGGAGCGCTTGATGGTACAGTGATTGTTTTTGAATATGTGGATTCGATTCGTTTTGAAATTTTACCAAACGGAGAAGGAATTCATCTATCGGGACGTTTAAAATTAGCTGATCAAGTGTTTTCCTTCGATGATTTTATTCTAAAAAGGGTACAGTCATGATGGCTCTCTTACGAAAGCAGGATGGTTTTGTGTTCCTTCCTGTTATAGGGGCATTCTTTATTATTCTTTTATCACTCATCCCATTTGTTGAGAGACAATTGATCTGGAAAGATGATTTTATGAAGATGAAAATGGAAACTGAAATGGACTACTTATTGGAATCTGGAGTAGCATTCGCATTGGATCAGTTAAAGCAAAATCCCAATTTCCAAGGAAATATGTCGTTCGTTTACAATGGCCAAACATATGTCGTACAATTTAACCAAGATTTATATCAATCAATCGTTCATTGTACGATTAGCATACCGGATTTGACATACAAAAGGATTTATGTAGATATTTCGAAAACAAATTATACGATCATTGATTGGAAAGAAGGATTTCAATATGATTAACGCACAACATATTATTCTCATTGGTTTTATGGGAGCAGGAAAAAGCACGATCGGTAAGGAACTAGCGAGACAACTTCATTATCCCTTTATGGATGTTGATGAAGAGATTGTGCGGCAAGAAAGAAGAACCATTCCCGAAATTTTTAAAACAGGAGGAGAGACTTTTTTCCGTCAAATCGAATCTGAGGTATTTGCCAATCTTGTTCAAAACAAAGAAAGGTCTGTAATTGCTACAGGTGGAGGAATTATATTATTGGAACAAAACCGGTCAATCTTGAAACGACATCAAACCATTTTACTAGAGGCGTCACTGGATACGCTTTTTAAACGAGTTTCAAAGCAACAACAAGATCGCCCATTATTAAAGACGGATTCAGATATGAAAAGTAAAATGGAAGTGCTTTACAATGAACGTTTACTCTTGTATCATGAATCGGCTAAATATATCATTCAAACAGATGGGAAAAGTATCGATACAATCGTAGAAGAGATACGATCTTGTATAGAACTCCCCTAAAATGTCGATACTTTATACATAAGGGGGAGTTTTTATGAATTTCAATGATTTGATCAAATACTTAACGGTGCAAATCGTGGAACGAATGAATCAACCGCGAACAAAAAGACTTCATGAAAAAAAACATAAAAGCTCATTTTCAACTCATTGGTTTGGTCTTATTCCTTTTTCATTAAAAATGATGATAAAAAGATTTCAGAAAAACATATAAAATTGCATAGTCTCATCCCTTCTCGTTCATATTAAAAAAGAGAGGGGGTGTGTCTAATGGCGCGTATTGCTGTTGAACAGTCCTTACAATCCGTAAAAGAATATCTCCAAAATAAAGGATATGAAGTGGTTGATCTGAATCAAAATACACAAGCAGATGCGATCGTGATTACAGGTCAAGATAGAAATATCTTGGGGATGCAGGATATTACAACCAAATCTCCTGTGATTAATGCCAAAGGGTTAACCCCGGAGGAAGTATACCAACAATTATCTAATCGTTTATCATGATCTGATTTGCTTAAAAAGAGCTTCGGAGTTGATTTTTTCCAAAGCTCTTTTTTAATTAACGATTCGTCCAAGCCACGATTTGTCCAAACTTTAGTAAATCTTCAAGGGAAATAAAACGTAGAAGATCTAAGTCATCATCATAAATCGCTAGATAAAGTTGATTTTGATTCCATAGATGATAACCGATAATCGGATAGGCAAACTTTACTTGTTTGTTATATTTATTGCCAATAAACATCATCTTTTGGTTATTTTTTAGTAAGGTTTGGATTTGGTTTAAATCAAATATTCCTTTATTTTGTAAAGAAATCGTTAACCATGATAAATCGCTACTAGGATAGAAGGAAAGATTTTTGTTATCATAAGCTTCTGTTAAGTGGTCTTGATATGTAAGAAATGTTGACTGGATAGAACGGATGTTTTGTTCATTTAAGTCAGGGAGCCACTCACCTGTGGAACCTTCAATATAAACAATTTCTTTGCCTAGATCGAATTTCCAAAAATTCTCAATTGGTGATAAATAATAAAAGGATCTTGGGGTAAGTTGTCTAATCTCCTGATTGGTAATGATATTCTTTTGATAAGGTAAAAAATTCCCGATCCCATATTCTACGATTTGTTCCTGATGGGATGAATCCGTTGTAATAATAAGATAAGCCTTATACCCAATATTCACAGGGATGGTTAACATCGTATGCGTTGGTGTTAACGAATATTGTTCGGTACTGTTTTGGATTGTGTTTTCATTTAGGTCGCTAAAAAAGGGATCTTTTTTTAGCTCATTTAACCAATTCGCCATAAGTAGAGTTTTTGAACTTGTTTCTAATTTACTTAACCCTGTTTTTTGAACCATGATAAAAGCAATCAGAATGGCTAGGATAGAGAAAAAATATTTAAAATAACGTTTTTTCACGATCTGTTTTTTCACCTCTTTTCGATAAATTTCAAAATTAATCCCACCACTAATTGTATTTTGTTAAAATCGCAATGTCTGTTAGTTCCTGTCGCTTAATAATGTGAATTTATTGATAAGTTTTAGCGAAAGAAGCTGAAAAATGAAAAAAAGATAAGTTAGAACAGGGCTAAACCGATTGTTCTAAATAAAAAATTCCATAATTAATAGGACGAACCATAATTCTTGGGGAATACTGCCATTTTATTTCATTAATCCGTTTCTCTTTGTCGGCTAGTCTTTTCTTTTTTTCTTCTTTTTGTTTGTTATCGTCTTCGTTTTTATTTATTTCAGAATGGTTTTGATAATAATTTTCAATTTGTTCTAGTTCGAATTCAAGCTGTTCTTTTGCCAATTTAGCCCATGTAAAGTCCTGATTATTAATCTCGCTTAGTATCCATTCCTCCAATTGAAGTACAGCTTCACGAAAGGTAATAAAAGGAGGAATCGTAGAAACATTTGCAGGCAAGACAGGAGTTAAAGGGATTCCTTCTAAGAAGGAAAGAAAGTTGCTCTTCATTTTTCCATTTCCTAAATTGATTCCTAATGAAAGAAAGAGGTCTTTCTTTTTGTCGCTGATGAATTCAACCTTATAGTTGACTCCTAACCATGGATGAAGGTTATGAACTGTCATTTGCTGATTTGGATATATTCGCATTGCACGACTTTGGATTTGTTGATAGAGTCGAACAATTTTTCCCCGTTTTTTTACCGAATCAAAAATTTGATGAAGGCGTCTGGATCCAAAGTTAACGAATTCTCCACGGATATCTTTTGCATTTTCTGGATCAAAAATGAATGTCATCGTTAGCGTCTCAGGTTCTACACCTGTTCTTTCGACAAAAGTCCAATAGTAAGGGCGGTTCGTTAGATCTTTGTCTACATCAACGGAAAGTTTTACTTGAATATGGGTAGGAGCTTTTTCAATAAACTCACATTGATGAAGATCTAGATATTTTTCCACAAAATTTCTCACCCATGTGTGATTCATCTGTTTTCCTTCACTCCATTTTTAATTCGATTTCCAATTCCGGCTAAACGTTTTCTTACTTCTTGATCATCTTTTGCTTCGATCATGATATCCATAATATTACTTTCAAAATCTTTCATTTGTAATTTTTCTAAAATCGTATCTAATGACCCAATCACATTTTCAAACATATTAATTTTTTCATGCAAGAGATATAAAATATGTTCTTCAATGGTTTGGTTTGTCGATAAATTATAGATATAAACATCTTTTGTCTGGCCTAAACGATGAACACGCCCAATTCGCTGTTCTACCCTCATTGGATTCCAGGGTAGATCATAATTGATAATATGATTACAAAATTGAAGGTTAATCCCTTCACCACCAGCTTCCGTTGCGACCATCACCTGTGCTTTGCGCTCAAATAGTTCCATCATCCAATCTTTTTTTCCGCGGTTAAACCCTCCACGATAAGGAACAGTGCGAATACCTTCTTCTGCTAATTTACTCATGAGAAACTCTTGGGTGGCCCGATATTCTGTAAAAATGATGACTTTTTCATTTTTTAATTCTTTGAGTAGAGAAATCGCTTTTTCTAATTTCGACTGTACTTCGACCTCTTTTGCGATCCTTATTAAACGTAGGATCTCCTCCTTCATTTCTTCGCTACCACCCGATTTTTTAAACATATTGACTAAAGTAATAAATGCTGCGTCACGGCTACTACATATTTCCCGTTGTAACGTAATAAGGGCAAGCATATTTTGCATATCCCCACGATATTTTCGATAATTGCCTTTGACAAAATTAGAAATTTCATCATATAAACGTCGTTCAGGTTCTGTTAATTCAATGGCAATATTTCTTACGATTCGTTTTGGAAATTCAAGCTGAATATTTTCGTCCGATCTCTTATTTCGGATCATTACCTTTTCAATCTCAGCTCGTAATCGCTCTTTGTTTTTGGGACTTCGTTTATCTTTCATGTGTTCCTTTTGAAAATGATAGTAGCGACCTAACTGACCTGGTTTTAAAAGGGTAACAAGATTATAAAGTTCGATCATGTCGTTTTGTATAGGAGTAGCCGTCAATAAGAGGATAAATTTTTTGCGGATGTTGTTAATGAACTCCCAATTTTTTGTGTTTTTATTCTTTAATTTGTGTGCTTCATCAACAACTAACATATCATAATCTTGTTTTAGAATTATTTCTCGATGGGGTGGACGTTTTGCAGTATCCATGGAAGCGACAATAATATCATACTTTTCCCACATCCACTCTTTTTTTTGGGCTACAGCAGGAATATCAAATTTTTGATTTAATTCTCGTGTCCACTGTAAAACGAGGGAAGCAGGAACTAAAATTAAAATTTTTTTAACAAGACCACGTATTAAATATTCTTTTATGATTAGTCCTGCCTCAATCGTTTTACCTAGGCCCACTTCATCTGCTAATATAGCTCGTCCATGCATTTCATTTAATACTTTTTTTGCTGTTTCTATCTGATGAGGAAAAGGAGTTAAATTGGATAAATGGGATAGACACTGTAGTTCATCAAAGTCTTTTATTTTCATCATTTCTTCCGCTTGATAGGCCATTTGAAACACTTCCCACATATCCCATGGGCCGTCTTGTTGAAAGGTACTTTGAAGATGTTCGATCCATTCTTGGTCAAAGTGAATGGGTATCATTTGGTCTTCTCGTAGAAGCGAATAAATTTTTTCAGGTACCTTAGTCATCTTCCTTCTCCTTTTTAAAACCTTTAAGACGATTTTTCCGCTTTATTCGCATATTTTAGTATGAGCGAAACTTTCATTTTTATGTTTAAACTCTAGAAAATCGATGAAAAATCTACCGTGATCAAATTTCAACTGGTATAATAAAAATTAAGTATTATTAATTTTTTAAAAAAGAATAATTGGCGAATGAAGATAAAAGGAGAGACTACATGAAGTAGCGCCGAAGGAGCAAACCGAATAAGGTGAATCTCTCAGGCAAAAGAACTTTTATCTGACGCAACTCTGGAGAGAGCTCATTTTTCGAGCCGCCCAAGGGGAAACTTTAGATAATTAAAGGTAACTCTCAGGCAAAAAGGACAGAGCAGATGATAGAAACATATCATTTGTTTTGTCTTTTTTTTTAAGAAATTTTCTGAATTGAGAAAGATAAATAATAGGAGGTGCTTTAATGACTGATGAATTGAAAAAAACACCACTTTATCCTTTATATCAAAAATACGGAGCAAAACTCATCGAGTTTGGGGGATGGGAACTTCCTGTTCAATTCTCTGGAATTATTGAGGAGCACATGGCTGTTAGGGAACGAGCAGGCCTTTTTGATGTTTCTCATATGGGAGAGGTGGAAATAAGAGGGAAGGATGCCCTCCAATTTATTCAAAAAATGATTACCAATGATGCTGCAAAACTAGTTGATGATAAAGCTTTATATAGTCCGATGTGCTATCCTGACGGGGGCACAGTTGATGATCTATTGGTTTATCGATTGGCTGAGGATCATTATCTCCTTGTCATCAATGCTGCGAATATAGACAAAGATGTAGCTTGGCTTCAAGAGCATCGTGAAGGGGATGTGGAAATTAAAAATATTTCGTTTGAAGTGTCTCAATTCGCTTTACAAGGCCCACTAGCAGAAAAAGTATTACAAAAAATTGCAGATATCGATTTGTCTACCATTGGATCTTTTTCCTTTCGGCGAGATGT
Source organism: Tepidibacillus sp. LV47 (assembly GCF_048381575.1). Lineage (NCBI taxonomy): Bacteria > Bacillati > Bacillota > Bacilli > Caryophanales > Bacillaceae > Tepidibacillus > Tepidibacillus sp. LV47. The sequence continues at coordinate 192,236 of NZ_JBLWIF010000003.1, read as the reverse complement.
TGATTTAAAGGGAATCAAAGCAATGGTCTCGCGAACAGGATATACAGGAGAAGATGGCTTTGAAATCTATTTATCCAATGATGACGCGCCAAAACTTTATGATATAATATTAGAGGTTGGGAAAGAAGATGGCGTCATTCCTTGCGGGCTAGGGGCTAGGGATACATTGAGATTTGAGGCAAAATTACCTTTATATGGGCAAGAGCTCTCACCAACCATCACTCCTATTGAAGCGGGACTTGGTATTTTTGTCAAATGGGACAAAGGGGATTTCATAGGTAGAGATGCTCTATTAAAACAAAAAGAAGAAGGAGCTCCTAGAAAATTAGTAGGGATTGAGATGATTGAACGAGGTATACCTCGCTCTCATTATCCTGTATATGTTGGTAATGAGAAAATAGGTGAAATTACTTCAGGTACCATGTCTCCTACAATGAAGAAAAACCTTGGACTAGCTCTGATTAAAACGGAACATGCAACGATAGGAAATGAAGTTTGGGTGGAGATTCGAAATAAGAAATTAAAAGCCCAGATCGTAAAAACTCCTTTTTATAAGAGGAGCAAGTAAAAAGTATTTACTTACATAACATTTAGGGAGGTTTATTTGCATGAGTGAATTAAGACCAGATTTAAAGTACAGCAAAGAGCATGAATGGGTAGAAGTATTAGGCGATAACAAAGTTCGAATTGGAATTACTGACTATGCCCAAAGTTCTCTTGGAGATATCGTTTTCGTGGAAATTCCAAGTGTGGGTGACGAAGTAACGGCAAATGAAACCATGGGTTCGGTTGAGTCTGTAAAAGCTGTTTCTGATGTTTATTGTCCTGTATCTGGTAAAGTTGTTGAGATTAATGAGAGTCTGGAAGATGCGCCTGAAGTGATCAATGAAGATCCATATGGTAAAGGTTGGATGGTTGTTGTCGAACTTAGCGATCCATCTGAACTAGATCAATTACTATCTGCTGATGAATATGAAGCCTTTATAAAAGAGGAGGAATAATCTCAATGACATCCCGATATATCCCAAATACTGGCCAAGATCAACAGGAAATGTTGACAGCCATTGGGATTAAATCGGTAGAAGAACTATTTGCCGATATCCCAGAAACTGTCCGTTTTAAGGGCCATCTGAACATCCCAAAAGCCATGTCCGAGTTAGAGGTTACTCGGCATATGCAACAATTAGCAAGTAGAAACATAACAATAAATGAATACGCTAATTTTCTAGGAGCAGGGGCTTATCATCATTTTATACCGAGTGTAGTGAATCATGTTATCTCACGTTCAGAATTTTACACAGCATATACTCCCTATCAACCTGAGATCAGTCAAGGAGAGCTCCAAGCGATTTTTGAATTTCAAACATTAATCGCTGAATTAACTGGGATGGAGGCAGCAAACTCATCGATGTACGACGGAGCAACATCATTAGCAGAGGCTGCAGCGATGGCTGCAGGCTCTACCCGTCGTCATAAAATCGTTGTTTCTCTTGCTGTCCATCCAGAATCGAGGGAAGTACTCAAAACAACAGTAAAAGGACATAATCTTGATCTTATTGAGGTAGGATTTAAAGATGGTGTAACAGATTTAGAAGAGCTGCAACATGTAATTGATGAACAAACGGCAGCAGTCATCGTTCAGTACCCGAACTTTTTTGGGCTTATTGAAGATCTTCATACCATTGAAAAAATCACTCATGAGAAAAAAGCCTTGTTCATCGTTAGCGCCAATCCAATGGCTCTTCCAATTCTAAAACCACCTGGTGAATATCATGCGGATGTTGTGGTAGGAGACAATCAGCCCATGGGTATACCCGTATCTTATGGAGGTCCACATGTAGGATTTTTTGCCACGACTTCAAAATTGATTCGTAAAATGCCAGGGCGTATTGTCGGACAAACCGTAGATGATGAAGGAAATCGTGGCTTTGTTCTTACCTTGCAAGCCAGAGAACAACATATTCGCCGTGAGAAGGCAACATCCAATATTTGTTCAAACCAAGCATTAATGGCTTTAGCCTCAGCTGTATATATGAACGCAATGGGTAAACAAGGAATTCAAGAAGTGGCAAAACAAAACTTGCAAAAAGCCCATTATGCCTATCAAGTCTTAACAGCGCTAAAAGGGGTCGAACCTTTATTTAAAGGTCCATTCTTTAATGAATTTACGATTAAATTAACGAAACCCGTATCAGAAGTGAATCGAGAATTATTAAAATATGGAATTATTGGTGGTTATGATTTAAGTTCAGTTTATCCTGATTTGGAAAATGCGATGCTGGTTGCGGTAACGGAAATGAATACCAAGGAACAAATTGATGACCTTGCTTTTAGACTGGAGGGAATATTATGAGAAAAGAAAAGGCCCTCGTTTTTGAATTAAGTAAGCCAGGCAGAGTTGCGTATAGTTTACCTGAACTTGATGTCCCCGAAATGGAGATGGAACAGCTTCTTTCTAAGGAAATGATAAGAGAAAACCCACCAGATTTCCCTGAATTGTCTGAATTGGATCTCATGCGTCATTATACAGAATTATCTCACCGCAACCATGGTGTAGATTCGGGCTTTTATCCTTTAGGATCTTGTACGATGAAATATAATCCCAAAGTGAATGAAGATGTTGCACGTTACCCAGGGTTTGCTCATATTCATCCCTATCAACCCATAGAAACGGTTCAAGGGGCTTTGGAGATGATGTATCATCTCCAAGAGATGCTTCAAGAGATTACTGGAATGAATAAAGTTACCCTACAACCTGCAGCAGGTGCGCATGGTGAATGGACAGGTTTAATGATGATCCGTGCTTATCACGAAAGTCGAGGGGATTTCCAGCGTAAAAAAGTTATAATTCCTGATTCCGCACATGGAACGAATCCAGCATCTGCAACGGTAGCAGGTTTTGAGACCGTTACAGTAAAGTCTAATAAAGATGGGAATGTAGATGTAGAGGAATTAAAAAAGGTTGTGGGGAACGACACAGCTGCACTTATGTTAACCAACCCCAATACTCTTGGTTTATTTGAAAAAGACATCGTCGAGATTTCCAAGATTGTTCATGAAGCTGGAGGACTTCTTTATTATGATGGAGCGAATGCAAATGCCATCCTAGGATATGCTCGCCCTGGAGATATGGGATTTGATGTTGTTCATCTTAATCTGCATAAAACTTTTTCTACCCCTCATGGTGGTGGTGGGCCAGGGGCAGGTCCAGTTGGGGTTAAGAAGATTTTAGAACCTTTTTTGCCAAAACCTTTAGTTGCGAAAAAGGGGGATCAATACTACCTCGATTATGATATCCCTAAGTCGATTGGTCGAGTAAAAGCATTCTATGGCAATTTCGGTGTTCTTGTAAGGGCTTATACTTATATTCGTTCAATGGGGCCAGATGGTCTAAAAGCAGTGGCTGAAAATGCGGTGCTCAATGCAAACTATATGATGAGAAAACTTCAAGATTATTACGATTTGCCGTTTAAACAGCATTGCAAGCATGAATTTGTTTTATCTGGTAAAAAACAGAAAAAACTTGGAGTACGGACATTAGATATTGCCAAACGGTTATTAGATTTTGGTTTTCATCCGCCAACGATCTATTTCCCACTAATTGTAGAAGAATGTTTGATGATCGAACCAACAGAGACGGAAAGCAAAGAAACGTTAGACCGATTTATCGATGCTTTGATTCAAATCGCAAATGAAGTAGAAAATGAGCCTGAAAAGGTTTTAGAAGCACCTCATCATACGGTTGTAGGTCGTTTGGATGAAGCGGCAGCAGCAAGGAACCCCATTTTACGATATACGAAAAAATAAAACGATTTTTCTTTTTCCAATGAAAAAGGTCACTGTGATATTCAGTGGCCTTTTTATGTTTAGGAAAATTCAGATCAATTTTTCGAATTCTGCTTGTATAGCACGAACAATTGGACCAGGGCCATTGCTAATGGTTTTATCATTTACTTGAATTACTGGTGTTATTTCTTGCGTTGTGCTACTAATAAATGCCTCATCAGCTCGATAAATATCCTTTACGCTAAATACATTTTCAATGAAGGGAATTCCTAATTGGTTTGAGATTTCTTCAACCACCATTCTCGTAATCCCTTTTAAAATAAAATGATCTGCAGGATGGGTGTAAATTTTCCCATCTTTCACAATATAAAAATTGGATGAACTTCCTTCCGTAACAGAATTGTCTCGAATCTGGATTGCTTCTTCGGCTTGATGATCATAAGCGTATTGTTTTGCAAGGACATTCCCGAGTAAATTTAAGCTTTTAATATCACAACGTAACCAGCGAATATCTTCAACAGTAACTACTTTAATTCCATTTTTTAATTGGTTGATTGGTCTTTTGAATTCTTTGGTATAGGCAGTAAGAACTGGTTTTACTTTTTCAGGAAAAGCATGGTTCCGTGGTGCAACCCCTCGAGTCATTTGAAAATAGACAATTCCATCTTGTAGGTTGTTCATTTCGATTAGTTGTGTTATCTTTAATTTTGTTTCTCCTTTAGACATAGGTAATGGTAAGCGTATTTCTTTCGCACTACGTTCAAATCGATCTAAATGATCATCAAGGCGAAAAGGTTTGCCGCGATATACGCGCACAACTTCATAAATACCATCACCAAACTGATAACCACGATCTTCAATATCAATATGGGTATCTTGATTTCTTTGCATGAATTGATCGTTGATTAATATCACACCTGTCACTCCAGTCTTTTTTATTTTTCAATTCCAATTGTAACATGAAATAAAAATGGTGGAGTATGGAATTTGATTAATTTTTTGTTTGATATTTTGGTTTTTAAAAAGATACGAAAATGGTAGAAAATGAAACTTAAACCCTATTTTTTTCTCTGTTCTTCTATGAAATTCATTCTTTTGTCACTAGATATATCTATATATTGTGGTATATAATGTGAAACGTCACAAGATATAGTTAGCAACTAGATTAAAAAGACATACATAGATTGAGGAGGGGCAAATGGAATGAATCAATCGTCTACACGTTTAGAAGGTCTAAGTGAAAAAATTTTTTTAGACCGTTACGCATTAAAAGATATGTTACATCAGGATGTATCTGTTGGGGATACTGTGTTGGTTTTAACCAAGGATGACCCCAAATTTCCCCAAAAGGAAGTTGGCGAAGTCATTTCAATTGAAGGTGAAACAATTAAAGTTGGCTTGCGAAGTGGACAAGTCATTGATACAGTGATTGGAAAAATTACAAAACCATTAGAATTAACTCCTGAGGAGATGTGGGATCGCTTAGCGAAAGCCATTGCTGCGGTAGAAAAACCGGAAAAAAGGGAAGAATGGACGAAAAAGTTCCGCAAGGTGTTAGATGATTGGAAGTTGGTTCCAGGTGGTCGTATCGCAGCAGGAGCTGGGGCTAGTGATGAATTAACACTTTTTAACTGTTATGTAATACCATCTCCAAAGGATAGCCGTGGCGGAATTATGGAGACTTTAACTCAGATGACTGAGATCATGTCTCGAGGGGGCGGAGTTGGAATTAACCTATCTTCATTAAGACCAAGACGAGCAATTGTAAGAGGTGTCAATGGTTCATCCAGTGGAGCCGTTTCTTGGGGTGGATTATTTAGCTATACCACTGGTTTAATTGAACAAGGTGGGTCGCGCCGTGGAGCGTTAATGCTCATGTTGAACGATTGGCACCCCGATTTACTTGAATTCATTACAGTAAAACAAACAATGGGCCTCATTACTAATGCCAATCTTTCTGTAGCAATTAGTGATGACTTTATGAAAGCTGTGAAACAAGATCTTGAATGGGAGCTTGTCTTCCCTGATACAGCAGACCCAGAATATAATGATCTTTGGGATGGGAATCTTAAAAAGTGGAAAGAACTTGGTAAACCAGTCAAGGTTTACAATAAAATGAAGGCAAGAGAAATTTGGCATATTATTATTGAATCTGCTTGGAAATCGGCAGAACCTGGCGTTGTCTTTATGGACTATTACAATAAAATGTCAAACAGTTGGTACTATAACCCAATTATTAGTACAAATCCTTGCGCCGAACAAGGATTACCAGCATGGGGTGTATGTAATCTCTCTTCCATTAACCTTTCAAAATTCGTGAAAAATGGTCAAGTGGATTGGGATGCTCTTGGCGAGACGGTTGAAATCTCTGTTCGTTTCTTAGATAACGTGATTGATGCAACTCCATATCATTTTAAAGAAAATGAAGAGAATCAAAAGAAAGAGCGTCGAATCGGTTTAGGTACAATGGGCTTAGCAGAAATGCTAATTAAATTAAAAATCCGTTACGGTAGTCCTGAATCCTTAGAATTTTTAGATAAGTTGTATGGATTTATTGCCAAGCGAGCTTATCTTGCTTCAACAGAGATTGCTGCTGAAAAAGGATCATTTCCAATGTTTGACGCCGAAAAATTCCTTCAAAGTAAATTTGTGCAGCAATTTGATGATGAAGTCAAACAAGCCATTCGTGAAAAAGGAATGCGAAATGTAACGGTACTTACCCAAGCACCAACGGGAAGTACTGGTACCATGGTTGGTACGTCTACAGGTATTGAACCATTCTTCGCTTTTGAATATGTCCGTCAAAGCCGTTTAGGATTGGACAAGCAATATGTGCCAATTGCAAAAGAATGGTTAGAAAAGCACCCTGGAGAAAAACTGCCTGATTACTTTGTCAGTGCAATGGAATTATCTGCAGAAGAACATATTCGTGTTCAAGCAGCGATTCAAAAATGGGTTGATTCATCCATTAGTAAAACTGCAAATGCCCCTGCTGACTTTACGATTGAAGATACAAAGAAATTGTATGAGTATGCTTATGATTTAGGTTGTAAAGGTGTCACCATTTATCGTGATGGTAGTCGTGATGTCCAAGTGCTGTCTACTGAGAAGAAAGAGGAAGTAGCAGAAAGTAAAGCAAATACACCATCAAATGAAAAAGCAGAAAAAGTATATCGCCGTAGACCTAAAAAATTAACCGGTGCCACATACAAAATGAATACACCACTGGGAAAAGCATATATTACCATCAATGATGTAGATGGTAGTCCATTTGAAGTGATTGTTAATGTTGGAAAAGCTGGTAGTGATGTATTTGCAATGTCTGAAGCATTAGGACGGGTTTCTACACTCTTCTTGCGTTTTGGTGAGATTCCTGATGGAAACAAAGCGAGATTGTTAATTAAACATCTTAAAGGAATAGGTGGATCAGGAGCTGTAGGTTTCGGACCTAATCGTGTAGAATCAATTCCTGATGCTGTGGCAAAAGCATTAGAAATGCATATTGATGGAGAAGATCCCAATGGATCTATTGCAGTAACGAAAGAACCAACATTAGATCAACCTCGTGAACATGAAGAGATTCATACTGACCATAAACATTTAAACGATGATCTAGATATTCCAGAGGGATTAGACTTATGTCCAACTTGTGGATCTGCTTCATTAGTGAATGAAGAAGGATGTAAACATTGTATCTCTTGTGGATATACGAGATGTTCATAATAAAAGAAAAAGGTATCTAGGTATTTTCCTGGATACCTTTTTTAACCGCATAATAGACACAATATTTTCTAAATCATGGATGGAAAGGAAGGATTGTATGTTAAGAAAAATCAAAAGTACATCTATGGGAAAAAGCGGATATTCAATATTTTAGCAGATAAAGTAGAAACAGTGACTCCCTTCCTCGGAGAGAGAATATTGAATAACACAAAGCAAGGAGCACATATTAATTGGCTAACAAAAGGGAAAATCGATTGGCGTTTCATAAGTTGTTCTATAAAAGGAATATCATTGAATGACTCCACAATAAAGTAGGAAAAAAATGTTTTGTGAATTTGAAAGAGGTATGATGATAGTATTGTTAAATATTACATAAATAGGAGGAAACATTTATGTCAAAGGTCGTAGAACGTTTTTTAAACTACGTGAAATACGATACTCGCTCAAATGATGAATCAACAACTGTTCCTACCACACCTGGTCAAATGGTATTAGCCAAAGCAATTGCTGAGGAATTAAAACAAATTGGTCTACAAGAAGTAAAAGTTGATGTTAAGGGATATGTTTATGCAACATTACCTTCCAATATAGAGAAAGAAGTACCGACCATTGGCTTTATTGCTCATATGGATACAAGCCCAGATATGACAGGTACGAACGTGAATCCTCAAATTGTGAAAAATTATGATGGTGGAGACATTGTGTTAAATAAAGAACAAAATATCGTTCTTTCCCCGAAACAATTTCCTGAATTAAAAAATTACATAGGCAAGACATTAATCACCACCGATGGAACCACATTACTTGGAGCAGATGATAAAGCAGGTGTCGCTGAAATCGTCTCGGCGATGGAGTATCTCATTCAACATCCTGAAATTCCTCATGGGAAAATTCGGATTGGCTTCACTCCTGATGAGGAAGTAGGTAAAGGTGCTGATCACTTCGATGTAGAAGGATTTGGTGCTGATTTTGCCTATACAATAGATGGCGGGCCAATTGGCGAATTGGAATATGAGAATTTTAATGCTGCAGGAGCAAAAGTACGAATCCGGGGAAGAAATGTTCATCCTGGGACAGCGAAAAATAAAATGATCAATTCCATGCTTGTGGCCAATGAATATATCGCTTCATTACCAGAAAACGAAACCCCTGCCTATACAGAGGGATACGAAGGATTCTACCATTTGATCAGTATGAAAGGGGAAGTAGAAGAAACCACGCTTCAATATATCATCCGTGATTTTGATAAAACATCTTTTGAAAATAGAAAAAAGAAGATGTTGGAAATTGCGGCAAAACTGAACCAAAAATATGGTGAGGGAATTTGTACGGTTGAATTAAAAGACCAATATTACAATATGAAGGAAAAGATTGAACCTGTAAAGCATATTGTGGATACTGCATTTGAGGCAATGAGGAAAGTGGGTATCGAACCGATTGTAAAACCTATTCGTGGGGGAACAGATGGGGCAAGACTCTCTTATATGGGATTACCCACGCCTAATATTTTTGCTGGTGGTCACAATTTCCATGGCCGCTATGAATTTATTCCAACTTTTGCGATGGAAAAAGCCGTAGAAGTCATTCTTAAGATTGTTGAATTATATGCTAAGAAATAATATTTTAGAGAAAATCATGACGGTGTCTATCTTTGTGATAGATCCCGTTTTTTTTTGTTGGCAAAATATTCAGAACATGATACGCTTCGTTTAAAAGTACCGATAGAATTTTGGGTGATTCATAGTGAAAGTGATTCCTATATCATCAACTCGGTAGTTGTACATGTAATATTGTTACGGTAATTTATTTAACTTTAATAAAATAGATAAAAAATAAAAAGGAAAAATCAATAAAAAAGGAGCAATGCAAATGAATCGTTTTGTTCCAGTAAATTCAGAGAAAGATATCTTCCCACAATATCAGGAGACACCAATTGGGAGATTGTTAGAATATTACAATCTTAATCGATCCTTAGAAGATACTTATCAGAAAGCTGAATTATTAAGGGTATCGGATTATCGTGTAGAAAACACGTGTTAACTGATTGATGTTTGTCAAGTCATAAGTCGGAAAATCGTGTGGAAGGACATCAAATAAAATTTTATTTGAAACTGATCAGTATTCTATAAAACACTACATTTAATAAGGAGCAAAAGAAAACCCTTGGTTTATCAGCATAGAATCGAACTTTTATTAACATATTTTTAGAATCAATTCACCCTTCAAAACAGTTATATATTCCTCCACTCCTGACTGAGGGGAACAACTACACTAATTTTGATTCGTAATAATGTCTTAAGTTATCAGAATCGATACGAGAAATCTATAGTCCTGTCCGTTTTGCTTTTCATGTTGTAGAGATAATCCTACTATATTTACGGACGTACAACACATCTTATAGTGTTGACAGGATAAACAGTAAAAGCTAAAATATAAACCAACAGTAATCCGTAAGATTAGTAATGGCAACCTCATGTCTAATAGTACTTTAGCAGGCAGTTAATATTTATTTTATTATTGACTGTGTGAAAAAGTACTGAACGGATTGAGGTTAAGATTATGATAAGGCAGTATATTTCATTATCCCCATTCTGTGTTGGAAAAAGAAATATACTTTTTTTTTTGGGAGGTAGAATATTGAAGAGTACAAAATGGACAAAAGGATCTTTGGAAGCTGAGATAGGTAAAGCTTTAACGCAATGGGAAAAAGATTTTTTAGGACGAGGTTCCGTGTCAGTAAAAACAGATATTCTAAGGGATATGGTGGTTGTTACTTTAAATGGAATTCTTACACCTGCCGAATACAAACTTTGTGACACAAAAGAAGGATTATTGTCGGTAAAAAGAATTCGTTCTGATCTAGTAGAGTCTGGTCGAGAAAAACTGTACCAACTGATAAGGGATTTGACCGGAGAAGAAGTGGTGAGTTTTCACACTGATCTTAGTACTCGCACCGGAGAACGAATTATGGTTTTTAGATTGTACAGTGATTTGCAAAAGAAATTGTCATAAAAACATGGTAGACCTTCAAAACATGAAAAATGAGTTGAAGGTAAACCGGTATGATTCAAGCCAATGTGTTGAAATTCATTATTGGTTGTTGAATATGCCGGTTTTTTTTATTGAAGAAACTAATGCAGACTTAAGAAATCCAATGAGCTGTATCACACAAATAGGAGGGTTGATTGAAATGTATGAAATCGTTTTACAGAACTTATTATCACCATTCGTGTTATTTTTTTTATTAGGTATTATGGCTGCTATATTTAAATCAGATTTGAAATTTCCTAATGGGCTAAGTGAGGCGTTAAGTATTTATCTATTGATGGCCATTGGTATCAAAGGGGGAATTGAACTTTCTCATTATGCGTTAGGCACCGTAATGAAGCCTATTCTCGGAACCCTGTTTTTGGGTGTTTTCATTCCTGTACTGTCGTTAATCGTGCTTCGTTTCATGAAAATGGATCTAAAAAACGCCATAGGATTGGCAGCGACATACGGTTCAGTCAGTATTGTGACTTATGGAGCTACTATTTCTTTCCTTGGTAAGAATGGGGTGGATTATGAAGGGTTTATGAACGTATTAATCGTATTATTGGAAAGCCCAGCCATTTTTGTCTCCTTGTTTCTGTTAAGGTTATTGCAGAAGGCTCCAGATAACCGAAGAATTGCTACTCACCGTCTAGGCTTTGCTGCAGGCATTTATTCGGCTATGAATGGTTTGTTTGATAAAGAAGTGATTAAAGAAAGTTTATTAGGAAAGAGTGTATTGCTTTTGTTGGGGAGCCTTCTTATCGGTTGGTTTGTTGGCCAAGATGCCGTATCTACTGTGAAACCATTGTTTATCGATCTTTATGGAAGCATCTTAATTTTATTTTTATTAAATATGGGATTAATCGTTGGACAACGACTTCCTGAAGTTAAAAAACATGGATGGAAAATTTTATTATTCGGGATCTGTATGCCGATTGTTGGAGGAACCCTTGGAGTTTTTGTAGGGAAAATGGTTGGCCTTTCGCTAGGAGGGGCCACGTTAATGGGGGTATTAGCAGGAAGTTCTTCTTACATTGCTGCTCCCGCCGCCTTAAAATCCTCCGTTCCTGAGGCCAACCCGTCGATTTATCTCGGGTTATCACTTGGAGTGACCTTTCCTTTTAATTTGATCATTGGAATACCTCTGTATTTTGCCATAGCACAACTTCTTCAATAGTGTTTCAAATAAATTAATGGGGTGAATCTCATGTATTTAGATAAAACAAAAAGTTTTATTTGTAATCGGAATGGAGTGCGAATTGGAACGATTATTACATCAGGCGATCAATATCCATCCGGAAAACATGTTAATTTTAAAAAGTTTTGGACCCGTGATTTCACATCCTTACGGTGATTAAATGCGAGACATCATCATTGTTTGTTTATCAGGAAAATGTTGAAGAAATTTTTGTGGTCGGCACAAAAGATGGTCAAAAGAATACAGTGGATATACAAGATTTACTTAACAAAATATATGAGAAAGATGGACTAAAAGAGAAAATACAAACATTAGATTATCTTTTTAAAAATTGCATGCCAGAATTTCTTGGTGGCAATCTAAGTGAATGGTTAGAGGGCAGCAAAACTTTAACTGAGGGCATACAGAATAGTGTCAATATTATTCGTGATCATCCGTTGATGCCATCTCATGTTAAGGTTCACGGATTATTTGTGAACAAGGAGAACAGAAAACTATCAGAAATTGACGTTTCCTAAGAAACTACTACTTGTAGATCTAAAAATACTACTAATCCATTTTTTCGGGTGATTTTCAAAATATGGTAAATGGGTTTAAGGTAAACGGGATCTTCAAGATCAATGTTGCACACACATTTATTTTTTGGACATTCTGTTTTTTATAAAGAAAGGAAGACGTTATGCGCATGCACCCCATACAAGGACAGAAAAGCAGCCCTATCGACAATGTATGGGAAACAACAGGCTATTGGCCGATCTTCAATGTTTGAGATCGGCAATGAAGTAGACTTTGTCTTAAGCGAAGTAAAACGTTTACGATTGCGCTATCCAAAGATCATGGTTGCTCCACTCTTATATAAAGTGGAAGATAACAGACTTTACTTAATCAGAGAAGATTAGAAAGAAATAGAAAACCGAGCACATTGCCCGGTTTTTTTGATGGAAAGAAAGTATAAGATTTTGGGAACAACAACTCCCCTAATAAGCTGGCTTGTATGTTCTATAAGCTACGACTGTAGTGAGCGAGCTTTCCCTCCGACCTTATTTACGGAAAGCCGTAAGGTTAGTAGCAGCATTAGAACATACAAGCCATTTCATGTTTTATAAGCAGCGACTTTTGGGAGTGTATTTATATAGACAACGGAGTGCGTTGGAATATACAAAACAATTTTTACCAAGAAGGGAATGGTTACTCAGTCTTTGAAAGTAATAACCCAGCTTTTTCTAATGCCTCACATACTTCATCGAGTTGTTCTTCTGTTTCTGCTTCTAATGTATGAAGATGAACACCTCCTGTTAAGTCTGACAAATAAGATGCCTTTGTTTCATTCATCTTATCAATAAATTGTTGAACCTCTCTGCGATTTTTCAGCATCAATGAGGCAGTTAATTCCCCATAGATAGGGTGTTCAACAATGACATCCTTAACCAATACCCCATGATCAACCATAATATTCAGTTCCTCTTTTGTTTGCTGAGTTGAATGGGAACAAGCGATGATTCGACGGTATGGGTAACTTTCTTCTTTATCGTTCATATAGACATAACCTTGGGAGGTTGCAATGATCGGTTCGTTTTTTGCTTTTAATAAAGATATATCTTGTACAATCACTTGCCTACTTACATTCATCTTTTCTGCGATTTGTTGGCCAGTTAAGGGTTCTTTCGATTGTTTTAACCAATTCAAAATCAGTTTCCTTCGCTCTTCACCTAGTTTCTTTTTTCCGTCCATTTTAATCACCTCATGAATAAACTGATAGCTTTATTATACCGTATCTGTGAATTTGAACAAAACCATTTACCATGAGTAAAATAGACATTCCCCTAGAACCAATGATTTACTATAAACGTACGATAAATAGGGAAGGGAGGAATGGCGATGAGTGAGTTGGAACGAATCTTTCGTGATATGGAAAATTACTTGTTACAACAAGTGAATCAATTATTTTATGGATTTCCTTCATGGTACCCATCGTTGCCGTCTAGTACTGAAATAAATGAACATATTGAAGAAAAAGATGAAAAAATTCTCGTTTATATTGATCTTCCTAATTTATCAAAAGATCATAAGATTCATCTTTCCGTTAATCGGGATCATTTAGTTATGGAAGGAAAACTTTCCAAGCAAGAAAATACTCGTTCTAACAGTGGGAAAAGTGTGAATCGTAGCTATTCTGAATACTTTTATAGGAACATTCCATTACCGGCTAGAGTTACAGCAAAAGGGGCAAAAGCAGAATATCAACATGGCAGGTTGAAAGTCAGCCTCAACAAGGTAGGACAATTTGAAGATGGAACAATTCATATCGATTTTAGATCGTAGAAAACCCTATATATAGTAATTCTTGGATGGGTGCTTGATCCTTATGAATCGGCCTCATACAGGGAAAAATAATAGATCTTTGTAAATCCTTTCTTTTTATTCGAGATAAGGACAAGTTTGTTTTGAACGGTGATTTCATAGTAATCATCAGTTCCATATTGATTGGCCATAAAGATTCCATGTGACTTTGGTTTAATGAGAAAATGCTTACCGCTTTTGTAATCATACAGTTTTATTGTTGTTTCATCTTGAGTAACAGATACATAAGAATTACTTTTGTAATCATAGATGGTATCGCCAAAATCATAAGTAAATGTTTCTCCACTTCTGCTTTCTGTTAATATTCTTATTTTTTTTCCAGTGACTTTGTGAGCAACGACGTAGGATAATAGAGGTTCAATAAACATTAAAATCCCCTCCAATTTAAGATCATTCAAAGGTTTTTGGTATAGTATTATATGAAAGGCTTCTAAAAAAGTGTAATCGATGTCATGGAAAATCTGTGGCTTTTTAGAATCAAAGTAGAATGTTATTTTATTTTGCTGAAAAGTATGATAAGTTATAAAAGCAGGTATGAAATTGGTCTAGGAGGAGATTTGGTGTGGATGGTGGGAATTTGAATCTCTGGTTAGCATTTATTGGAGGGGTTGTTTCTTTTATTTCTCCATGTGTATTGCCTTTGTACCCTTCCTATCTTTCTTATATTACAGGGATTTCTGTGGACCAATTGAAGAACAATTTTAATCAAAGAGATATTCGAAAACGAGCTTTATATCATACATTATTTTTTACCATCGGTTTTTCTATTATCTTCATCTCTTTAGGTTTTAGTGCTAGTCTAATTGGGGATCTTTTTTATCAATTTCAGGATATTGTTCGAAAAATCGGCGCAATATTAATGATTGTCATGGGATTATTCCTAGGGGGTTTTGTTAAATGGAATTGGCTTATGAAAGAACGGCGAATGGAGATTAAAAATAAACCAACAGGATATTTAGGATCTCTGTTTATTGGGATTAGTTTTGCCGCTGGTTGGACACCTTGTGTAGGGCCAATTTTAACCCTTATTTTAGCTTTAGCCGCAACAGATCCATCAAAGGGCACAATCTATTTACTTGCTTATAGTATTGGCTTTGCTCTCCCATTTTTTATTATGGCCTTTTTTATCGGTTCTACAAAATGGATTGTTCGTTATTCAGAAAAAGTGATGAAAATCGGTGGAGCTTTACTTGTATTTATTGGAATTTTGCTATTTACCAATCAAATGGCTAAAATTACGGTATATCTAACAAAGTGGTTTGGGACAAGTTGGTTTTAATTTGATATTGCTGAAGCACTTAAAGTCAGCTCTTCTTCCGTGACTAAAATGATCCAAAAACTAGACAAGGACGAATACCTGATTACGAAAAATATCGGGGATTAATTCTTATACTTTAACTGGGGAATATTGAGGATGAAAAGTTGATCTTTCAAGATGTAGAAGGAATTGAACACCATTTTAGCTGGAATCGATTGAAGCGATCCAATGATTGGTCATGTATTTGAAACTAAACAAAGACTTCATTGATCAATTCCATCAATTTAAAAAGGCGATAGATGATAAGGGAATAAGTGAAGGCTGTTATTTACGTGACAGTCTTTTTTATTTGTTTTCTTCATACATTTAAATAGGAATGTATGGAGGTGTTTTTATGTATGCGGATATCGTGATCGAGGGTGGTGGTGTCAAAGCGATTGGTTTAATCGGAGCTATTTATGAAGCGGAAAAAAGAGGATACGAATGGAAACGATTAGCAGGAACATCGGCTGGAGCAATTATTGCTTCTTTTTTAGCAGCAGGATATACATCTGAAGAATTAAAAAAAATCATGATGGAGATGGACTACAAGAAATTTATACGGAAAAAAGGAATCTTACATGTTCCTTTTATTGGTCCAATGACGAATTTATTAAGATACTCTGGTATCTATAGTGGTGATGCACTGGAAGAATGGATTAGGGAGAAATTATTGGCAAAAGGTGTAAGAGTGTTTAAAGATTTGGAAAAACCTGTTTATATTATCGCATCTGATATTACTAATGGTACACTCCTCAAACTCCCCGATGATCTTATTCAATTTGGCATTGAACCATCCACGTTTGAGATTGCAAAAGCTGTAAGAATGAGTACAAGTCTTCCTTTTTTCTTTCAACCAGTCCGACTAAAGACGAATGATGGAAATAAGAAAGGTTATCATTATATTGTTGATGGGGGAATATTGAGTAACTTTCCTGTTTGGATATTTGATAGTGAATTTTACCCGAAATGGCCAACATTTGGCTTTCGCCTCGTGTCTGAAAAAACAGGAAAGCCACATATGATAAAAGGACCTTTTTCATTAGGCTATGCGTTGATCACGACAATGATGGATGCACATGATATGCTTCATTTAAAAGAACAGGATTTCGTAAGAACAATCATGGTCAATACCCTTGGAACAAAGACAACAGAATTTGATATTTCAAAAGAGCAAAGGGAAAAATTATATATATCTGGTGTGAATTCAGCTAAGAAATTTTTTAACCAATGGAATTTTGTCAAGTATGTCTCAATATATCGATCTAAAAAATCTCAGGCGTAAAGATCAAGCCGTAATCGTAAGGGATTACGGCTTTTTATCATCTTTATTTCCTTTAATTACGGTAAAGCGGCTTATTCTTCTTTTTTTCGCACCTTTCATTTGCCGAGAATAATGAGATAGATTCCGATTAAGTATCCAATTCATTTTCTCAGGATGTTTATAAAAATAGTAGATCGTACTAAAAACAATTAGAGGAATTAGGATGCCTGAAGGGTTGATGCGGATAGATTGGGCTACTCCAATGATAAATAGCGCCAAGATTAGCCAATAGAGAACTCTTTTTTTTCCCAACTCATTCATTCCCTTCTTTTCTTATTTTATCAGTAACCCTTCATCTGGAGTTGTATCGAGTTCAATCATTCGTTTAAAGGAAGCAATAGATACTTCAATTTGTTTAGGATCTGGTTCTTTTGTTGTAAAGTGTTGTAACCAAATTCCAGGTAACCCAAGCCATTTTAAGATCGGGATATCTCTAACCGCGTTAGTAAATCGTAAAAATTCATAAGATACCCCAATAACGACCGGAATCAAAATAATCCTTTGCAAAACGCGATCCCAAATCGAATGGTAAGGGAAATATACATTAAAAATCGAATAGATCAATACCCCGATAATTACAGTTAGAATCATAAAGCTACTGCCACAACGATAATGAAAACGGGAATGTTTTTTTACATTCTCAACGGTTAATTCTTCCCCAGCTTCAAAAGTATTAATAACCTTGTGTTCTGCTCCATGGTATTGGAACAATCGTTTGACAAAAGGGGTTGTAGCAATCGCAAGAATATAACCCAATAATAAAAGAATCTTGATTAATCCTTCAATGAGATTATTGATAAATTGATTAGGAACCAATGTTCCAAAGAGAATTTGCGCCAAAGCAGCAGGTAAAGCAGTAAATAAAAGTTTCCCAAAAATGAATGATAGGATACCAACGATACTTACCCCTAATATCATCGTTAGTTTGGAAGTAGTTGGTTGAACTTCTTCACCAGGATTTACGTCAAATCGTTCTGCTGAGAAATTCAAGTGTTTTGAACCGTTTGCAATCGATTGAAAAAGAGCGATAATCCCTCTTAGATATGGAACCTTTTTTAATTTATGAAGCGTTTTATTCTCAATATTTTTCATTGTAAAAAATTCAAGAGTTTGATCTTTTCGTCGTATGGCAGTCACCGATACATTTTTGCCTGTAAACATAACGCCTTCAATAACGGCTTGCCCACCATATAATGGACAGGTTTGTTTTGACAACGAAGTTCACCTCACAATACTTTAAGCTTATTCTTCAGATTTATCTTAGATTTTAACATGATTTTGGCTTGAAACCAATGAATTCCTTGACCTTGTTACGAAAATAGTGCAATAGTGTATATCTTTACTCTCTTTCCAAAATAATAGTAAAAGAATTCCCATTTTTATGTAGGAGGTTGTTTATGGAACTATTTATTAAACGGTTTATCGATTTACTTGATGAAGAAATTCCTGTTTCTATGGTTCATACTGTTATTGAACAACCTTTAGGTGCAGCGCTGAATGATTCTTATGTTTTGATTCATGCGCGCAAAGACTTAGCAGCTGAGGATAGCCCTTATGTGGAAATAGAAATCTATCCAATCGATTACCGTAAGGCACGATTTTTATTTGCTTTTACATTCCCTAAAGATAGTATTCAGATCGATAAGACAAAATTTGAGGAAAAATTAAAAAGTGGGAAAAACATAAAAGCAGAAAAAATCATTCCTTTACAAAATACAGACGAAGAGTATTATGAACTGTTTGCTGAAAACGAATGGAATCTTCCAGAAAATAATGCAGAAATTGATCAAGCGATTGGAGAAATTCTAGAAATTATTAAGGAATGGATGAGTAGTAGTGGTTACCAAACAAATGACCTATAAACAAAAAAAAAGAAGGATGGCCATTCAAATAGGTTTAGCAGCAGGGATGATTTGGGGTTTATTATCTTTAGCTGCCTATTACCTTCAGTTTACAGACGTTGGTCCCTCCATCTATGCAAAACCTATATTGAAACCTGAGTATGTCTTAAAGTGGCAAGGTCATTTTATTGGTTTAGGTTTTTTTATCATCTATACGTTACTTTTTTCCTTCTTTTATGCACAATTTTTAATAAAATATGCAAGCCCCTTTGTTGGAATTGGCTATGGTTTCTTTTTATGGGTCTTTGTTTTTTATGTTCTCAATCCAATATTTCATTTGACAAAACCAGTCCGTGAACTAGGGTTAAATACCAATTCAGTGATGTTATCTTTGTATATCCTCACAGGATTGTTTATTGGTTATTCCCTTTCTAGCGAATTTAATAACCTCGAACAAGAGGAAGATCAACAAAATAACATTTAGGAAATGCAGCTATTCAAATAGCTAGAATTATGATAAAATATTTGAGAAAAAATGCCATTTAGGAGAGGGTTATGAAAAAGAAAGTTTTAGTTCTGCATGGACCTAATTTAAATCTTCTTGGGAAGCGAGAACCCCAAATCTACGGAACGACTACATTAGAAGAGTTGCATCAACAAATGAATGATTTGGCGCTAAGGTTTGATGTTGAGTTAACTTTTTTTCAATCCAATCATGAAGGAGAAATCATCGACAAAATCCATGAGGGTATGGGTACCTATGATGGGTTAATCTTAAATCCAGGTGCATTTACTCATTATAGTTATGCAATACGGGATGCGATTGCAGGAACAAAAATCCCAACAGTTGAAGTTCATATTTCCAATATATATCAACGTGAATCCTTTCGCCACCAATCGGTGATTGCCCCGGTAGCTATTGGTCAAATCTCGGGTTTAGGGATGTTTGGTTATATAGCAGCCCTTTATTTTTTTGTTGATCTTTTTAAACAGGGGTAGAAGGAGGTGAAAATGGGATGGAGAAACGAATTTTGCGTTTAAGGGAAGTGTTGAAAGAGCGAAATTTAGATGGGATGTTAATCACAAGCTTAAGTAATCGGCGTTACATTTCAGGGTTTACAGGAAGTGCGGGCACTGTACTTATCACTCAAAATGAGGCTTTTCTTGTTACTGATTTTCGCTACATCGAACAAGCGACCGATCAGGCTCGAAATTTTACTATTATTAATCAAGAAAGTTCACTAATAAACAAATTAAAAGAATTAGTCACAAAAACAGGGATTCATACCTTAGGATTTGAGCAAGATTATGTTACATATTCACAATATAAACAGTTTGAAGAAAGTTTTTCGCCCATGAAACTCGTCCCGCTATCCCAAGTGATTGAACAATTGCGAATGATAAAAGATGAAACAGAAATTCAGTTGATTCGTAAGGCAGCACAGATTGTGGATCAGACTTTCAATCATATCCTTACCTTAATAAAACCTGGAATACGTGAAGTTGAAGTGGCGTTAGAATTAGAATATAAGATGCGTCAACTTGGCGCACAAGGAGCCAGTTTTGATACCATTGTAGCATCAGGATATCGCTCCGCCCTTCCTCATGGTGTTGCTAGTGAAAAGAGAATCGAAGTGGGGGACTTTGTCACGATCGATTTTGGTGCGATCTACCAAGGATATGTCTCCGATATCACTCGTACAATCGCTATAGGAAGAGTAGATGAAAAACAAAAAGAAATATATAATATCGTTTTGGAAGCGCAGGTTAATGGTATAAACCATGTAAAAGCAGGGATGACAGGTAAAGAAGCGGATGATTTAACAAGATCCATTATTTCCCGTTATGGTTATGGTAAATATTTTGGTCATAGTACTGGGCATGGAATTGGTTTGGATGTACATGAAGGTCCTTTACTCTCCATGAAAAGTGATGTAATCTTAAAACCAGGTATGGTCGTTACCATCGAACCAGGAATCTATATCTCTAAATTTGGCGGCGTTCGCATTGAAGACGATGTATTAATTACTGACTATGGTAGAGAGGTATTAACATATTCACCAAAAGAGTTAATCATTATTGAATAGGAAATGAAATATAGAATTTAGGAGGTTTTTTCATGATTTCATCCAATGATTTTAAAACAGGATTAACGATTGAAGTAGACGGAGATATCTGGCAAGTTATTGATTTCCAACATGTAAAACCTGGTAAAGGGGCAGCATTTGTTCGCTCAAAATTAAGGAACTTACGCACTGGTTCCATTCAGGAAAAAACATTCCGTGCTGGAGAAAAAATTGCAAGAGCTCGTATTGAGACGAAAGAAATGCAATACTTGTATAATAGTGGCGATGATTATATTTTTATGGATACCAACACCTATGATCAAATCTCTATTCCTGCTTCAAGATTAGAAAGAGAAAAAAAATTTCTATTAGAAAATATGAATGTATTCATCATTAGCTATCAAGGTGAAATTATTGGTATTGATCTACCAAATACCGTGACTCTTGAAGTGATTGAAACAGAACCTGGCATCAAGGGAGATACTGCAACAGGTGCTACTAAATCCGCAACTTTAGAAACGGGGTTGAAAATCCAAGTTCCCCTTTTTGTTAATGTAGGAGATAAAGTGATTATTGATACACGTACTGAATCTTATGTATCAAGAGCTTAAAAAAAACTACCCTCTTCAATCTGAAGAGGGTTTTATCTTATTTAAGGAAGGATCATAAATCGGGGAAATGGAATAAAGATTAAGCTGACTACTAAAATCGATGTCTTCTGTAAATCCTAGTTGAGTTAATTTTTTTCCTGTTTCTGTATTTTTCAAAATATCAGGGAGTTTATCCTCGTAATATTTGTACATCCCATATACAGCTTTTCCAAAATCATTGATCTCATAGGACTGATCCGATTTTTTCAACAATAAATCGATGAAAAATCCAGCAGCTAATCCATCTTCTAACGCAAATTCGTTTCGATTTCCCACACATAATATCACAAGATCCCGTTTTAACTTTAGTGCCTCACTGATACAGCTATCCCCATTTATAAATCCGCCGATTAGAATGTGTTCAGCTCTTCCAGCCTTTTGCATAGCTCTTGTTCCATTCGTTGTAGTCATGATGATTTTTTTATCTTTCATTGTGGATGATATATATTCCAAAGGTGAATTTCCTAAATCGAATTCCTGTATTTTTTTAGAAAAACGATCACCGGCCAAAAGGACGCTACTTTTGATATTTTTCATCGTTTTTGCTTGGCCGATCGTTTCAACAGGAATGATCCATTTTACTCCATTGGCTAACGCAGTAATCATTGTTGTGGTAGTTCGAAAAATATCGACGATGATGACTGTTTTTTTATAAAGAGTTTCAACCTTCATCTCATCTACAGTGGGAATGACATCGACATACATCTTTCCCTCACCTTCCTTATATGGGGGATGATTCCCCATGCCATTAATATATGCGTTAGGCAAGAAAAAGTTCTTAGATGGACATTTATGGCATTTCTTGGACAATCAAACATATTAGTAGTAATAGGGAAAAACGACGAGATTTATGGAGGGGAAGCATGAGGGATGTAAACAAGTTCGTACTCGGTATGGCGTTTTTGCGCTTTTTTTCTGGTTTAATGGAATTACTAGCGGGGATGATTATGTTAAAATTAAATGAAATCAGTAAAGCGTTAATGGTTAATTCTCTGCTTGCTTTTCTAGGTCCTACGATTCTTTTATCTACGACAGCCATTGGCTTAGTTGGAATCTCTGATAAATTGTCATATGGTAAAATATTGGTGATTTTTATTGGTGTCGGTTTGATTTTATATGCGGTCAGGAAAGTAGGATAAACGATTTCATTAAGGTACATACTATAAAAGATGAATTTATAGGGGGTGTATCTACATGGATCGAATCCAAGAAAGAATTTCTTATTTACAAGGTCTAGCCGAAGGTCTAGATTTATTCCAAAATAAAAAGGAAGGAAAATTTCTCCAAGAATTAATAGATGTTATAACGGAACTAAACGAAAACTTACAGCATACAACGAATCGATTAACAGAATTAGAAGAATATGTTGAAGCGATTGATGATGATCTTAATGATTTAGAAGTGGATTATTATGATGAGCCTGATTTCGATGTTATAGATGAAGAAGATACAGAGACTCATGACGAAGAAGAGGATGACGATATTCAATATTTTGAAGTTGAATGTCCATCTTGCCACGAATTGATCATGGTTGATCAAGATTTATTTGAAGATGAAGGACCTACAAATGTGGTTTGTCCAAACTGTGAGCATGTTTTTATCCTGAACGATGAAGAATCAATGGCTAATACATAAAAAAGAATATATATTTTAAATATTGAGCTTTTTCTTGAAATGGCTTGTATGTTCTAACACTGCTCCTAACCTTACGGCTTTCCGTAAATAAGGTTGGTGGGAAATCACGCTCTAAAGAATCAGCTTATAGAACATACAAGCCAGTGGTTCTAAGGGTTTGTATATTTCCATAAGCATTGGAATATACAAACCTTTTTTAATTTTTTCCTAGCATAATTTGTCCAAGTCAGAATATGTATTAGTGAAGAATGATAATGGACAGGAGGGACAAAATGAAAAAAGAGATATTAGCCATATTCCCAAATCCTATAAGACAACTCATACAAACGCTTGAATCATCAGTAGCAAAAGAAATAGAAGAAATTCGCTTAAGAGAGAACCGTCCATTAGAAATTTCTTACTTGAATCAATTTGCTTTTCTTTCGCCTAAAGGAAAAATGACGTTAAAAGAACAGGAAGCTTATATTGTTACGCATGAAGATATGGTGAAAATGTTGAATTTAATTAGTAACCATTCGATCTACCGCTTGGATGAAGAGTTAAAACGAGGATATATTACCGTAAGTGGAGGCCATCGAGTTGGGATTAGCGGGAAAGTGATCCTTGAACATGGTGAAGTAAAAACAATCAAAGATATTTCTAGTTTCAATGTCCGAATTGCAAAACAAAAAATCGGTGTTGCTGATAAAGTCATTCCCTATTTGCTATTAGACCGGGAAAAGGTTCATAATACTTTGATTATCTCTCCGCCTCAATGTGGAAAAACCACGATTCTGCGAGATATTGCAAGACAATTAAGCTCAGGGATTAAAAGCCTTGGATTTTCCAGCAAAAAAGTAGGGATCGTCGATGAAAGGTCTGAGATTGCCGGGTGTGTATTTGGTGTTCCCCAAAATGATGTTGGACCCCGCACAGATGTTTTAGATGCATGTCCAAAAGCCGAAGGAATGATGATGATGATTCGTTCTATGTCACCTGAAATACTCATTGTCGATGAAATAGGTCGTAATGAAGATGCTGTAGCAATCTTTGAAGCGCGAAATGCAGGGGTTTCTGTCATTGCTACAGCACATGGAAGCAATATTGCAGATATAGCAAAGCGTCCTTCGATTTCTTCATTAATTCAGCAAAGGGCTTTTACTCGCTATGTCATCTTAAGTAGAAATCAAGGTGTAGGAACCATTGAGCGTATTCTTGATGAAGAATTAAACTCAGTGTTTAGGGAGAAGGCGTATGCTTAAACTAATCGGTTCAACATTAATCATTGCTGCCTCCACATATGGTGGAATGATTATCGCAAAATCATACCATGAAAGGCCAAAACAATTACGTTATCTTCGCCAAGGACTACAAATGCTTGAAACGGAAATTGCCTATAGTTCAAGACCACTTCATTTGGCTATGGACTTAATTGGTGAACGGATCCCTGGCATCATCGGCCAATTATTTCAAGAAATGGGGAAAAATTTACGGGATCAAGATGCCATCTCAACGTTTGAATGTTGGCAAAAAGCGATTGATGCGATATTCTCCAAAACCTCATTAAAGATCCAAGATAAGCAAATTCTGCTCCAATATGGCCATACATTAGGAATGACGGATAAGAACGATCAAATCAAACATATCCAATTAACTATACAACAACTAGAAACAGAAGAAGAATTAGCACGAGATGAGCAAAAAATATATGAAAAATTAAGTAAAAACTTAGGTGTTTTATTAGGGTTGTTAATTGTAATTCTAATGTATTAGGCGGTGAATCTATGGGCTTTGATGTGAATACCATTTTTCAGATTGCTGGGATCGGTATTATTTTATCAATGATACACACGATTTTAAAACAAATGGGAAAAGAAGATGTTGCCCATTGGGTTACGTTGATTGGTTTTGTTGTTATTCTTTTTATGGTTGCCTCATTTGTCAATGATTTATTTCAAGAAATTCAGAGAGTGTTTCTTTTTCACTAACCTTAAAAGAGGTTGTTCAATATGGAAATTATTCAAATTGTTGGTATTGGGTTGATTGCAACAATATTAGCAATACTGTTAAACGATCAAAAACCCCAATTTTCTTTTTTAATTGCTTTATTTACTGGAATTGTAATTTTTCTTTTTCTTATCGGTAAGATTTCATCAGCCATTCAAGTGTTAGAGAGATTAGCCGTCCAATCGAATATTAATATGGTTTACCTAGAAACGATTTTAAAAATTATTGGAATTGCATATATTGCAGAATTTAGTGCGCAAATGGTAAAAGATGCTGGGCAAGGAGCCATCGCCTCTAAAATTGAACTTGCAGGCAAAATCTTAATTATTGTCATGGCGATCCCAATCATTACTGTAATTATTGAAACCATTATCCAATTGTTACCTTAAAGGATGATCAAAATGAACAAAAATCTAGTTGTCTTTTTTCTATTTTTCGTTGTCTTTCTTACATTTTCTTCACAAACAGTTCTAGCAGAGAACAATTTGGACGAAATGGTAAAAGAGCAACTTAAACAGGTAAATACACAAAAAATTGAACAATTTTGGGATAAATTGATGAACCAATATGGTGGTTTTTTTCCCGAAAACCAAAAAAGTTTGTTTGATCTTGTGGTACCTGGTCATCATTTTGAATTTCAATCTTTTTTTATGGGGTTAATTAAATATATTTTTTACGAAATTTTCTACAACAGCAAATTGATCGGGACGATCATTTTACTTACGGTATTTAGTACGGTTTTGCAAAACATTCAGACTGCCTTTGAGCAAAGCACAGTGAGTAAAGTGGCGTTTTATATCTCCTATATGGTTGTGATGATCATTGCGATTAATAGTTTTACTGTTGCGATCAATTCTGCAAAAGATTCCATTCAAGAAATGATCAATTTTATGATTGCATTAATTCCCTTAGTCCTTGCCCTTGTAGCCTCATCAGGGGGAGTTATCTCAGCAGCAATGTTTCACCCGTTTATCATCTTTTTAATCCATGTGATTGGTGCGATGATTTATAAAATCATCTTTCCTTTAATTTTCTTTTCAGCTGTTTTATCGATTGTAAGCAAAGTATCGGAAAAATATCAAGTTTCACAATTGGCCAAGCTTCTGCGCAATATTAGTATTGGAGCGCTAGGAATCTTTACGACCATCTTTCTTGGAGTGATTTCAGTACATGAAGCAACTGCTTCAATCGCTGATGGTGTTACTTTACGAACGGCAAAATATATAACAAGCAATTTTGTTCCCGTAGTGGGAAAAATGTTTGCCGATGCGACAGATACTGTAGTTAGCGCATCATTGCTTGTAAAAAATGCAGTAGGAATGGCAGGAGTTCTGATTCTTTTATTAATTGTAGTTTTCCCATCTATTAAAATTTTAACTTTAGCTTTTATCTATCAATTATCTTCAGCGATTATGCAACCTTTAGGCAATAATCCAATGAATGAAACCTTAAATATGATCGGAAAAAATTTAATCTTTGTTTTTGCGGCATTAGCAACCGTAGGTTTAATGTTCTTTTTAGCACTAACGATTATTATTTCGGCAGGTAATATTACTGTTATGATGAGGTAAGGTGTATGCAGATGATGGAATGGATAAGCCATTGGCTTCAAAACATTATTCTAGTGGTTTTACTGGCTACTTTTGTTGATTTATTGCTGCCAACAGCGAACATGCAAAAGTATGCAAAAATGGTATTAGGATTAATTGTTATTTTATCGATGATTACACCGATTTTAAGTCTTATCTCAAAAGAATTCTCTCTACAAACAATGATCCAAAAAATCAATGAAAAAGCTTTATCAGATGCCAATATCAATATCCCTGTAATGGAAGAAATGGCAAAAAATGAAAATAAACTGAATCAACAATTTAAGCAGAGCTTAATCCAGCAAGTAGAAAAATCGATGAAACAACACTTAACTTCTTTATTAGAGAATCGTTTTAATGTAACGGTTCGTAACGTAGCTCTTAAAGCAAAAGTAAATGAAAATTTAAGTTGGCAAATTGAGAATGTCCAAATTGACTTACTTAAAGGCAAAAGGGATGAAATGAATCAACAAAAAAAAGAAATCAAAGAGATTGAGAATGTAGAAATCGTATCCGTAAATACTGACAAACCTTTAAACCAAATATATTCAAATGATAACAAGGAAATAAAAAATACAAAGGATGATTCTCATTTAAGAGAACAGATCGTGCAAGTGATTAAGGAACAATGGGGATTAAAAGAAGAACAAATTATGCTTAGGATTGGGCATGATTTGGGTTAGGGGGGGTTTTTATGAGCGGTGAAAAACAGGAGAGTTGGTTATCAAAACTATTAGGAGGTGATCACCTAAGCAAGGGTAAGAAACAATTGTATTGGCTTCTTTTAATTCTGCTTATTGGGATAGGGATTATGATTTTATCTTCCTTTTTCAATATTACAGAACAGGTTATGCCAGAAAATGAGCCTCTGCCTCCTTCAAAGGAAACAGCTGGAATTATCAATAAAGATGATCATCCTAAAACAATGGAAGACTATGAAAAGCTTTATGAAAATAAAATTACAGAAATCTTAACGGATATGATCGGTGTGGATGAGGTCACTGTAAAAGTAAACCTGGATTCTACTGAAGAAATCGTAGTAGAAAAAAATCAAAATTATTCTGAGCAAAATACCAAAGAACAAGATAAACAAGGGGGTACAAGAGAAATTAAAGACGTGAAAAAAGATGATCAAGTCGTCTTATACCAATCAGAGAATAAAGAACAACCTTTGGTTCTAAAAACATTAAAACCTAGAGTAAGGGGGGTTGTGATTGTTGCGAAAGGTGCTGATAAGGTCCAAGTAAAAACGATGATTGCAGAAGCTGTCCAACGCTTACTCGACATTCCACCTTATAAAATAGCAATATTACCAAAAAAAGGTTAATGAAAGGGAGGATATTTCAATGAAAAAGAAGATTGAAAAATCAAAACAAACAGTATGGGTACTTACAATGTTAACCGTTATGGTTGTTTTATCCGTATATTATCTTGTATCCGAACCCATCGATCCAACAAGATTGGTAAATCAAGATGTCAAGAATGAAACAACAGTGGATAAAATCGTAACAAATGATGCAACCGATGTTTCGCAGATGACTGATGAAATTGGCGAGAACACAAGTGATTACTTTGTAGGATTAAAATATGAAAAGAAAAATATGAGAAGTAAACAACTTGACGAATATTACTCGATGCTTAAATCCAATGCTTCTGCTGATGCAATGGCGAAGATTCAGGATAAGATTGAACGTTTACAGTCCTTAGAAGAACAAGAACTTGTTCTTGAAAAATTATTAATTGCCGATGGTTATAAGGATGCAATTGTGATTACGAATGATAATGGTGTTGATGTGATTTTACAAGCAAAAAACGTAAAAAATGAAGAAGCAGTACGCATTATTAAATTAGTAAGTGAACATTTAGATATACCAGCAACAAAAGTTCATATTAAGCCAATTGAATCTTAGTTTTGAATAAAGTATAAAAGTTAAAAAATTTTCGCAAAATTATAAAAAATATTACTCGATCTGCAGGAGATCGAGCTTTTTTGTTGAATACATAAATGGTAAGTTTTTTTTGTGGTCTTACCACTAGAGATAAAGGTATGCTATAATCATGGTAATGTTTTTTGAAGGGGGAAAAGGTGATGTACAAAATCCACGAACTTAGGGAACTCATTAAACTCATTGACCAGTCCAGTATCCAAGAATTTGAACTGGAACATGAAGACTCGAAAATTTCGATTAGAAAACAAAGTGCAGAAGTAGTAACTTCAATGGTAACACCACAGCCTCAAACTGTTGTAATGGAACAAACACCTGTTGTTCAACCTACATCTGTTACTCAAGTAGCACCAACTGTGCAAAATGCTGAACCAAAAGAAACTCCTCAATTAGCTCAGGTGACAAAAGAAGAAAAGAAAGCGATCGATCATAAACTTCATCAAATTAAATCTCCAATGGTAGGCACATTCTATCGTGCTCCTGCACCTGATGCCGAACCATATGTAAAAGTTGGAGATCGCGTTAATGAGAAAACGATTGTTTGTATTGTAGAAGCAATGAAGTTGTTTAACGAAATTGAAGCTGAAGTAAAAGGAGAAATTGTTGAGGTACTTGTAGAAAATGGACAGCTCGTGGAATACAATCAACCTTTATTCCTTGTAAAGGTTGACTAGGAAGGAGATTTCTATGTTCCAAAAAATCTTAGTAGCGAATCGTGGCGAGATTGCTGTTCGAATTATTCGGGCTTGTAAGGAAATGGGAATTCATACAGTTGCTGTCTATTCGGAAGCAGATAAGGACGCTCTTCATGTAAAAATGGCAGATGAGGCTTATTGTATAGGGCCAACAGCATCGAAAGATTCTTATCTAAAATTTGCTAATATTATTTCGGTTGCTAAATTGACGGAGTCAGATGCGATTCATCCTGGTTATGGTTTCTTAGCAGAAAATCCTGATTTTGCAGAAGTGTGTTCTGAATTTCAGATTGAATTTATCGGACCATCTCCTGAAGCGATAAAGAAAATGGGGGAAAAGGCCGTTGCAAAAGAAACGATGAAGGCAGCCGGTGTTCCAGTTGTACCAGGTTCTGATGGATTAATTGAAGATGTTGAAGAGGCCATTTTAATTGCTGATAAGATTGGTTATCCCGTGATTATTAAGGCTACTGCTGGCGGTGGTGGCAAAGGAATGAGAGTCGCTTACAATCCTGAAGAATTGAGAAAATCGATACAAATGGCTCAACAAGAAGCAGCACAAGCCTTTGGCAATCCAGGGGTTTATCTTGAAAAATATTTAGAAAATCCTCGCCATATTGAAATTCAGATTATTGCCGATAAATATGGAAATGTTGTCCACTTAGGAGAAAGAGATTGTTCAATCCAAAGGCGACACCAGAAACTAGTAGAAGAGGCCCCTTCACCAGCGTTGACACCAGAGTTAAGGCAGAAAATGGGTGAAGCTGCAGTTAGGGCTGCAAAAGCGGTGAATTATCATGGAGCCGGTACCATTGAATTCCTATTGGATGGAGATCAATTCTACTTTATGGAAATGAATACTCGCATTCAAGTGGAACACCCTGTTACTGAACTGATAACTGGAATAGATCTTATCAAAGAAATGATTCGTGTTGCTGCTGGAGAACCCCTTTCCTTTAAACAGGAGGATATTAAGTTTAATGGTTGGGCAATTGAATGTCGAATTAATGCTGAAGATCCAGCCAAAAACTTTATGCCTTCCCCTGGAAAGATTGACTTTTATTTACCACCTGGCGGTTTAGGAGTAAGGGTAGATAGTGCAGTATATCCTGGTTATACCATTTCTCCATTCTATGATTCGATGGTTGCGAAACTCATTGTTTGGGGAAGAGATCGAGAAGAAGCTATTTCCCGGATGAAACGGGCATTAAGTGAGTTTACAATGACTGGAGTAAAGACAACAATTCCATTTCACTTAAAACTATTCGAACATGAATTATTTATAAAAGGTGAGTTTGATACCAAGTTTTTAGAGAAATATCCCATACATAAGGAATTAAACAATTAAAGAAGGTAAAATTGTAATTTTTGCCTCCCGTTGTTATAATGGAAAATAGACGATGGGAGGTATTTTTATGGAACCATTCAAATCTCCCCTCCATATCATCGATATGATCACAAAAATTAACGGCTGTTGAAATAAATGTACATATCGATGGATTCATTTTGATGTAACGAAAACAAGGAGAACAAAGTATATATCATCCCCCCTGTTATGACAGGGGGTAAAATGTTGGGAGGAAATGAAATGAAACTATTTGATCGCTTGGTTTTGTTTTTAGCTAGTTTATCGTTAATGCTTATTTCATTATTTGTAATCGTAATTGGGATTGGTTTATTTAATCCGATGCTATTGAATCAATGGCTTACTCAATTTTTTAATCAATCGGATGTGAAGACAAGCGTACTTATTATTAGTCTAATCTTATTTTTCATTAGTTTATATCTAATCACAAAAAGCCTTCAGCGAAGAGAAGTATTACCAATTAGCAAACATTCGGAAATTGGCGAGATAAAGATTTCCATGGAAACATTAGAAAATCTAGTTACAAAAATCACTTCTCGTATAAAAGGGATACGGGAGTTAAAAGCAAAAGTAAGACCTGACGAACAGGGAACGATGTCGGTACTCGTTAAGATCGTATTTGATGGAGAAACACCTATTCCTCAAATTACAAAAGAGATTCAAGAGTTAGTAAAAGAAAGATTAGAACAGCTTACTGGTATTACCGTTGGACAAGTTCATATTGTAATTTCTAATGTGAGTCAGTCTACTAACAAAAAAGTTCTCGTAGAATAGGAGAATGTTTATGCTGTTTAAAATATGGGAAGAACATCCTGGGAAAATTTTAGGTTTATTCATTGGATTCGTTGTTGGTTTTATCTATTTATTTGTCGGTTTCATTAAGACACTCATTTTTATTGGATTTGTTTTAGCGGGTCTTTATATAGGACATAAATTGGATAGAAAAGAAGACTTGCATGATGTACTTGAAGAGATCTTACCCGACAAGTTTTTTAAATAACCTTTTCTAACCACCTTTGTATGGTGGTTTTTCAATTACGGTATGATATAAGAAAAAAATAAAATTTTATAAAAGGAGCAATAATTGTGAAACGAAGAGTACTTAGAGAGAAAATTTTACAAATTTTGTATCAGATTGATTTAACGAAAACAGAAGCAAATGAAGCGATCCATACGACGATTGACGAAAACAGTATCGATGATCATGATTTAGAGTTTATGGAGGATCGAATTTATGGTGTGTTAGAACATCTTGAACGGATTGATCAAAAAATAAGCCGATATTTAAAAGGTTGGAACATTGAGAGACTTGCGAATATTGACCGAGCAATATTAAGAATGACAGTATATGAATTAATGTTTAAAAAAGATGTTCCAGTTCGTGTTTCTATTAATGAAGCAATAGAGTTAGCAAAAACCTTTAGTACATCTGAGTCATCAAAATTTATCAATGGCGTTCTTGGCTCAATGGTCAAAGATCATCCAGAATGGGAAAAAGAAAAAATTCAGATTATTGATTAGGGGTAACTATGAAGAAAAAAGTATTTTTAGGAATCGATACGAGCAATTATATGACTTCAATCTGTTTTATTGATGAAAATCGAAAAATTCTCTACGAAGCAAAAAAGCTCCTTCAGGTAAAACTAGGTAAACGTGGTCTACAACAATCGGAAGCTGTGTTTCAGCATATTAAGAACTTACCAGAACTGTTTAAGGCAAATACAATCACGAAAGATTATCGATTAAGTGCAATTGCTGTCAGTCGTTCTCCAAGACCTGTGGAAGGTTCTTATATGCCTGTTTTTCAAGTGGGTGTAACAGTGGCGGAAAGTATTTCTGCAACATTTTCTATCCCTATTTATTATACTACTCATCAAGAAGGACATATCGCAGCAGGAATCTATAGTAGCGATGAATCACCAGAGCAATCTCATTTTTTAGCGGTTCATCTATCAGGTGGAACTAGTGAGATCCTTTCAGTAAAAGTGATGAAAAATGGAAACGGGTACGAAATTGAACAAATTGGGGGCACATTGGATCTTCATGCAGGACAATTTATCGATCGGATTGGGGTATTACTTGGGTATCCTTTTCCTGCAGGAAAAAATATTGAGCAACTAGCAGCTACACTTACCGATGATTTTGAACGGATTCCAACGACAGTGAAGAACTTTTCATTTCACTTTTCTGGTGCTGAAACAGAGGCAAAAAGAAGATTAGAAAAGGGAGTACCTGCGAATCAAATTGCAAGGGCGATTGAACACCATATTGCTATATCGATTGGCAAAGCATTAAAAAATGCCATAGAAGCAGCTTTTCCTAAGGAGATATTAATGGTAGGAGGTGTCGCTCAAAATCAGTATATAAGAAAACAGTTAGTCAAAATGCTTGAGAAACCCACAATTGGTGCTAAATTATTTTTTGCAAATCCTACATATTCTGGAGATAATGCGTTTGGCGTTGCCAATATTGCTTTAAACCATTATTTAAAATCTACTTAAAAGTTCTTTCCAAAATTAGAATATCTTTATAAACTACTGTAGAGGGAATTGGAAATTAGGAGGGGAAAAATATGTCAGCCCAAATTATTAGTGGAAAAGAAGTGGCAAAATCGATCAGAGAAGATTTAAAACGAGAAATTGAGGAATTAAAAAGACAGGGAGTTCATCCTGGTTTGACCGTCATTTTAGTCGGTGACGATCCAGCGTCTCAGATTTATGTGAATATGAAAGAAAAAGCCTGTAAAGAAATTGGGATCCGTTCGGAAGTGATTCGTATGGATCAATCCACATCTCAAGAAGAATTACTAAAGGAAATTCATCGATTAAATCAAGATGAAAATGTTCATGGTATCCTCGTTCAACTTCCTTTACCAAAGCAAATCGATGAAAAAGCAATCATTAATGCGATCTCACCAGTGAAGGATGTGGATGGCTTTCATCCCGTCAACGTTGGCAAGCTAGCTATTGGGGAAGATTCATTATTACCTTGTACGCCTCATGGAATTCTTGAACTCATTCGTCAGACTGGAACAGAGATAAAAGGGAAACACGCCGTTGTTATTGGAAGAAGTAATATTGTTGGCAAACCTGTCTCATTATTATTGTTGAGAGAAAATGCAACGGTAACCATAACTCATTCAAAAACGAGAGGCTTAAAAACAATAACAAAACAAGCAGATATCTTAGTTGTAGCTATAGGGAAACCTGAAATGGTTACAAAAGAATATGTCAAACCTGGCGCGATCGTCATTGATGTTGGTACAAACCGATTAGAAAATGGAAAGGTAGTTGGAGACGTTAAATTTGAAGAAGTAAAAGATATTGCTAGCTATATCACTCCTGTTCCGGGAGGAGTCGGGCCGATGACGATTACGATGCTTTTAAAGAATACAATTGAAGCTGCTAAGAATATCCATCATTTAAAATAGTACGATAAATAGGAGGGGGATCTGTGGACCAAGGGAATATTATCTTTTCCGTAAGTGAATTAACAAATTATATTAAAAACCTTTTGGATGAAGATCCAATCCTTCAGGAAATATGGATTCGTGGTGAAATATCCAATTTTACTCATCATGCAAGTGGGCATATGTATTTCACGTTAAAGGACGAGAATAGTCGAATTAAAGCGGTTATGTTTACGAGAAACAATCGTCTTTTGCGTTTTATACCTAAAAACGGGACAAAAGTAATTTGTCGTGGATATGTTTCCATCTTTGAAAGAGATGGACAATACCAAATATATGTTCAAGAAATGCAACCTGATGGAATCGGGCAATTGTATTTGGCTTATGAACAATTAAAACAAAAATTAGAAAACGAAGGCCTGTTTGATCCAAGGAAGAAAAAGCCTTTACCCCCTTATCCCAAGACGATTGGAATTATTACTTCACCAACTGGTGCAGCGATAAGAGACATCATCACCACCATTCAACGAAGATATCCAATAGTCAATTTGTTGCTGATTCCAGTATTAGTCCAAGGAGAAGAAGCAGCACAATCGATCGCACAAGCCATCGAAACCTTTAATCGCTATGGTAAAGTGGATTTACTCATTGTGGGACGTGGGGGCGGTTCCATCGAAGAGCTTTGGGCGTTTAATGAAGAGATTGTAGCTAGAAGTATCGATCAGTCCCAGATCCCAATCATAAGTGCAGTTGGACATGAAACTGATTTTACCATTGCTGATTTTGTTGCCGATGTACGAGCAGCAACCCCAACTGCTGCTGCGGAATTAGCGGTTCCCCATATCGATGAATTAAAGGTACATGTGGCATATTTAACAAAGAGATTAGAAAGACAGTTATTAAAAGAATTAGAACAAGCAAAAAACTCTTTTTACCACCTTTTACGTTCGACAGTCTTTCGTAGACCAAAGCAACAATGGAATGAATATTCCCAAAGGCTTGATCGTATCGAAGAAAAACTGAAATATGCACTTTTAAAAAATATCTCGATAAAAAAAGAAAATTTCACCACTATACATCACCGATTATTACAAGAAAGGCCAAATCAAAAAATAAAATATGCAAAAGAAACGGTTACACGTCTCAAAAAACAATTAATTCGGGAAATGAAGGTCTATAAAAAACGTTATGAAGAACAATTAGCGATGAAATTAGCTAAACTGGATGCTTTAAGTCCTTTAAAAGTCTTACAAAGGGGATATGCTGTTTTATATAATGAGAATAGGTCATCTTTGATTCGTTCAGTAAAACATGTAAATCTTGGCGACATTATCCATCTCGATTTATGGGATGGATCATTGGATTGCCAAGTATGGGGTTTGGAGGAAAAAAAAGATGAGTCATGAGTTCTTAACAGATGAACAAATGGAGGAACTAACTTTTGAAGAAGCTTTAGAACGGCTAGAAAAAATTGTAGATCTATTGGAGTCGGGAAATGTTCCCCTAGAATTAGCCATTGATTTATTTCAGGAAGGAATGAAGTTGGCAAAACGATGCCACCAAAAATTGGATAATATCGAACAAAAAATAGAGATTTTATTAGAAAAGGATGGGGAATTCTTAAAGAAACCCTTTGAACAAGAAGAGGTGGAATGATGGAACTAGGGAAACGGGAGTCAATTCATCAATTTTTAGCGGAAAAAGCAGAACTGATTAACCAAATGATCCCCCAATTTCTACCATCTGACAATGTTCCACCTATATTAAAAGAAGCAATGGAGTATTCTTTACTTGCTGGAGGAAAACGAATCCGCCCAATTTTGACGATGATTACTTATGAAGCCTTTGGGAAAAATAGCAATGAAATCCTGCCAATTGCCATTAATTTGGAATTATTGCATACTTATTCTTTAATTCATGATGATTTGCCTGCGATGGATAATGATGATTATCGTAGAGGTAAACTGACCAATCACAAAGTATATGGTGAGGCATTGGCCATTTTAGCAGGAGATGCTCTCCTTACTCACGCATTTGGTAATATGGCCAAATATCTAAGAAAATTCAATCACCTATCTCCCGATATCAGGCTCCAAATGATTGAGGAATTTGCACAATATGCTGGGGCATCAGGAATGGTTGGGGGACAAGTATTGGATACTTTGGGGGAGCAGGGAAAATCTACTTTCCAAGATTTAATTTATGTCCATACTCATAAAACTGGAGATTTATTGGTTTTCTCCATCCGTTTGGGTGCATTACTTGCAGAAGCAAACGACACACAAATTGAAAAACTAACCCAGTTCGGCCAAAAAATTGGTCTAGCTTTTCAAATCCAGGATGATATTCTGGATGTTATCGGCGATAGTGAAAAATTAGGCAAAAGAGTTGGAAGTGATCAAAATAACAAAAAGATTACGTATCCATATTTTAAAGGGATTGATGAATCTAAAGAAGAGGTAATCAAATTGGTAAAAGAGGCGAAACAAATGATCCAAGATATTGGAATTAAAACCAAACATTTATATCAAATCGCCGATTTTATGGTTTTTCGAGATAAATGATAAAAGGAATCTTTTCTCTCTTTATAAAGATTCCCAATTCTACCTATTACTTTTTTGTTCAAGATTTGACGAATATGGTATAATAAAATCTGCAATTGGAGTGGTGCAGTATTTCTAGTCAATCCTCCTATTCTGAAGGCGGGCCTAAAAATCTGCCAAAGGGCACATCGATGAAGTTCTTGGTGTTGGCTTCTGACGCCCAGTCAGGGGTCGATACTGGGAGTTAAGGTTAGAGGGCGATCCACAATGGCATGTGGGCGTTGACCCTCTTTCCGCGGAGGCCCAAGTGCGTAGGAAGAAGGCACTGTCCAACTTGTTATGGCTTGGGGTATGAACCTGCATGCGAGTTAAAACTTGTGTGCAGCGTAGCCTGCCTTGAGTGATATAGTTTGGGATTATAGGATAAGATGATATTTTTCTGGCCAAAAAAATCATCTTAAACTATATGAAATCTATATTGCAAAAGAGGCTAGGAATAGGGTACGGATTGTTGAGGAAAGCTCCTAGACTGTTCGAAAAGAGGCTCTTTAGGGATTAAAGTGTGGACTAAGTGGTAATCTAGTCCAATGGTTGGCAACACCATTGAGAAGGGCGTAAAGGGAAACCGCCTCTTTGGCGACAAAGAGGTGCCCCTTCTGGGAAAACCTACTAGACCTAAGCCACAGCATTTACCTAAAGAGTTACCACTCCATCATACATAATGAATGAAGGAAAAGATATTATTTTAGGGGTTATCTATAAATGAAATTTTCATTTAAAGACTCCGCCAAGTGGAGTTTTTTTATAGCTATTGTAACCTTGATACTTTCTTCCAGTTTTAGCATCGTTTCTACGTTTGCTTTAGCAGGCGTAAGTTTTGGTATTGGTATTCTTATTGTATTTGTAATTATCTTTATTGGTATTTTTTTTGATATGTTAGGTTTAGCTGCAGCTTCCGCGGAGGAAAAGCCATTTCATGCGATGGCTGCAGAAAGAATAAAAGGTGCTAAACAGGCGATTCGTATCGTACGTAATGCAGATAAGTTTTCTAATTTTTGTAATGATGTAATCGGCGACATAAGCGGGATCGTTAGTGGGACAGCTACTGCAGCCGTCGTTTTACATTTGATGTCAAATATTGGGATAAAGCAAAATACTTTCCTCTATTCACTTGTATCTGTCGCTTTTACCGCAACAGTTGCTGCATTAACCGTTGGAGGAAAGGCATTAGGTAAATCCTTTGCGATTACGAATTCAACCCAAATTATTCTTTTTGTGGGGAAATTTTTTTCTTTTCTAGAAGAAAAATTGCATATATTCATATTTAATGGAAATAAAAAAGGCAAACAGAAAGCGAGGGGGAATAATGGATTTAAGTCGAATTAAAGATCCCAAACAAATTAAACCCCTTACAATACCAGAATTGGAAAAATTAGCGGCAGATATTCGAGAATTCTTGATTCAAAAATTATCAGTAACAGGTGGGCATTTAGCATCAAACTTGGGTGTAGTCGAATTAACTCTTGCCCTTCATTATTTATTTGATAGTCCTAAAGATAAATTTATATGGGATGTTGGTCATCAAGTCTATGTACATAAAATATTAACGGGACGTGCGGCTCAATTTGATACGTTAAGACAATTTAAAGGGTTAAGCGGTTTTCCAAAACGGGCAGAAAGTGAACATGATATTTGGGAAACAGGTCATAGCAGTACTTCTTTATCAGCTGCAATAGGGATGGCTATTTCCCGGGATCTAAAAGGTGAGGAACATCGAGTCATTGCGATCATAGGCGATGGTGCAATGACAGGTGGAATGGCTTTAGAAGCATTAAATCATATCGGCCATGAACAAAGAAATATGATGATTATTCTGAATGATAATGAGATGTCCATAGCACCAAATGTGGGTGCTATACATAATTATTTGGGTAAGTTAAGAACGGATAATCGTTACAAAAAAGCAAAAGAAGAGCTGGAGTTATTATTGAAAAAAATTCCCGCAATAGGTGGAAAACTAGCAAAAACAGCAGAAAAAATAAAAGATAGCTTAAAATACCTTGTTTTAAATGGAATCCTCTTTGAAGAACTAGGACTGACTTATTTTGGACCAATTAATGGGCATGATTTTCATGACTTATTTACTGCACTAAAACAGGCAGATAAAACCCCAGGACCTGTATTAGTTCATGTAGTAACCAAAAAAGGGAAAGGATACAAACCTGCAGAATTAGATTCAGACAAGTTTCATGGAATAAGCCCATATAAAGTGGAATCTGGAGAAGTACTTAAGAAACCTTCCCCGCCAAGTTATACAGAAATTTTTGGCCGTACAATTGTAAAAATTGCCGACCAAGATAAAAAGATCGTAGCCATTACAGCAGCAATGCCAAGTGGGACCGGATTGACTTTATTTCAGGCGATGTATCCAAAACGCTTTTTTGATGTTGGAATTGCAGAACAACATGCAACAACGATGGCGGCAGGACTTGCCGTTGACGGTATGAAACCAGTAGTTGCCATTTATTCTACTTTTCTTCAACGAGCGTATGATCAATTAATCCATGATGTTACAAGGCAGAATCTTCATGTAACTTTTGCGATTGACCGAGCTGGGTTTGTTGGTGCAGATGGGGAAACACATCATGGTGTGTTTGATATTGCTTATTTACGTAGTTTGCCAAACATGACAATCATGATGCCAAAAGATGAAAATGAGTTACAACATATGATCTATACTGCAATCGAGTATTGTGATGGCCCTGTTGCTGTTCGTTATCCGAGAGGTAACGGACTGGGTGTAGACTTAGATGAGGAATTTCAAGTGATTCCCATTGGCAAATTTGAGATTGTTCATCCAGGGAAAAATGTAGCGATTTTAGCTGTAGGACCTATGGTGCATCTGGCTGAGGAGGCAGCTAAGAAACTTACCGAAATTGGGATTGAACCAATGGTGATCAATGCCCGATTTATTAAACCATTAGATGAAGAATTGCTATTACAATTAGCAGATAAAGGGATGGATATCCTAACGGTAGAAGAAGGTGTGCTAAAAGGCGGTTTTGGTAGCTCTATTTTAGAATTTTATTCGGAACATCAAAAAGAAATGCATGTTAAAATGATGGGAATACCCGATCGTTTTATCGAACAAGGAAGTATTCCAGAGCTACGGAAATTAGCTGGTTTAACTGCTGATCATATTGCAGAACAAGTAAAAAATATGATTTTTCAAAAACAAAGGACATAATACGATGGCAAAAAAAGAACGAATCGATCTTCTTTTAGTTGAAAAAGGGTTTTTTGATTCTAGAGAAAAAGCGAAACGTAGTATTATGGCTGGTTTAGTTAAAGTAGATGATCAAGTGATTGATAAACCAGGAACAAAAGTGGATGTAGAAGCAAAAATCGACGTAAAAAGAGAACTGCATCCATTTGTTTCAAGAGGTGGCCTAAAGTTATTAAAGGCCATTGAAACATTTCATTTGGATTTAACAGGAAAAGTGGTAATGGATATAGGTGCTTCTACAGGTGGATTTACAGATTGTGCATTACAACATGGAGCAAAAGAAGTTTATGCCATTGATGTTGGATATGGCCAACTTGCTTGGCAATTAAGGCAAGACCCTCGTGTCCATGTCATGGAAAGAACCAATTTTCGTTATCTAAAAAAAGAAGATTTGGTTTCCTCTCTGCCAAATTTCGCGACCATTGATGTATCGTTTATCTCTTTAAAAATCATATTCAATCATTTAAAAACCATACTCCTTCCAAATGGAGAAGTCGTTGCGTTAGTAAAACCCCAGTTTGAAGCAGGAAAAGAATTTGTGGGCAAAAATGGGATTATCAAAGACCCCAAGATTCACCAACAAGTTTTACGGAATATCATCTCATTTGCATTAGAAGCAGGGTATGATATTCAAGGGCTTACCTATTCACCGATCAAAGGTGGAGAAGGAAATATCGAGTTTTTAATGTATATGTTTTATAAAAAGAGTAAACATATAGTAGCCGATTATGAGGATATCATCATCAAGACTGTTCAGACTGCTCATATTGAACTTTAAGAAAACAATCCTAAGTAAGGATTGTTTTTCTTTCTTAATTATACATTTTTTTTCATATTAAATTCATGTATAATTATACAATAACATTAATTTCTCTTAGTGGAGGATTTGAATGAAAGGGAAAAGACATATTAAAATTCGCGAGATCATTGCAAATAAAGAGATTGAAACCCAAGATGAATTAGTAGAAGAACTTCGTATGGCGGGTTTTAATGTTACTCAAGCTACTGTCTCAAGAGACATAAAAGAACTTCATTTGGTGAAAGTACCATTACCAAATGGAAAGTATAAGTATTCTTTACCTGCTGATCAGCGTTTTAATCCTGAACAAAAATTAAAACGTATATTAATCGATAGTTTTGTTGGGTTAGATTATACAGACCACCTTATTGTATTAAAAACGCTACCAGGAAACGCCAATGCAGTAGGTATTTTAATTGATAATTTAGGTTGGGAACAAATCATGGGTACCATTTGTGGTGATGATACCTGTCTAATTATTTGCCGAACAAAAGAGGGGGCAGAAGAGGTCGCAAAAAAATTTTTAGCGATGTTATAAGTTGGTGAGGAGAATGTTACTTGAGTTAGTTATTCGTAATTTTGTGATTATTGATGAATTGAAAATAAGTTTTGACAAAGGGTTAAATATTTTAACTGGAGAAACAGGTGCTGGTAAGTCAATTATTTTTGACGCAATGCAATTAGTGACTGGAGGAAGAGGATCAACGGAATATATTCGGTATGAAACAGATAAAGCTGAAATCGAGGCTTTATTTGATCTTCCATCCAGCCACCCTGTTTTTGCGATTATTGAATCCCTTGGGCTAGAAGTACCGAGCGATCATCTAATCTTGTTAAAACGGGAGATTTTAAAAAACGGAAAAAGTATTTGTCGAGTAAATGGACATCTTGTTACTCTTTCGATGTTAAAAGAGATCGGCGAATGGTTAATTCAGTTTCATGGACAACATCAACAACAACATTTACTTTTTGAAGAAAAACAATTAGAAATGTTAGATGCTTATGGTCATAAGGCGATTCAATCATCGAAACAAGAATTTCAATCTTTATATCAAAAATATCAAAGTTTGGTAAAAGAGGTAAAACATTTAATTGATCATGAAAAGGAATTAACTCAACGCTTAGATTTGTTAAAATACCAAATTGACGAAATTACGCGCGCCAATTTGACATTAGGTGAAGATGAAGAATTAACGAAAAAACGAAATCAGATTCGTCATGCCGAAAAGATTGTAAAGGGGCTAACGGATACATTACGAATCTTATCGCAAGAAAACGGGGTTATTGATCTTTTATCTTATGTAACCTCTGTTCTTGATTCAATAAGCAATTATGATGCAAAAGTCGCAAAGATTAATGAACAATTACAAAGTTTTTACTATCAAATTGAAGATTTTGCAATGGAAATGAACCGGATCATTCAAGAATATGATTTTGATCCAAAGCAAATTGATTATATTGAAGAACGCTTATCAACGATTCATACATTGAAGAGAAAATATGGAGATACAGTTAAAGCCATCCTCGAATACGCTGCTTCCATTGAAGATGAAATTGAGCTTTTAGAACATAAAGACCATCATTTACAAAAATTGCAATCAGAACTCGCTGAAATTGAACAAGACCTTATCATTGAAGCTTTAGAACTCTCAAAAATTCGAAAATCTTTGGCAAAAACTTTATCAGATCAGATCGAAAATGAATTAAAAGATTTGCAAATGAAGAATGTAAAATTTAAAATTGAACTAACTTATCAAGAAGATCATCAAGGCATACAAGTAAACGATAAACGTTATTTTATATCTCAAAATGGTTTAGATAAAATTCAATTTCTTATTTCCCCAAATCCCGGAGAGCCTTTAAAGCCATTACATAAAATCGCTTCTGGTGGAGAATTATCACGGATTATGTTAGCAATACAAACCATTTTATCTCATCAAGATGCGATTACCACTTTAGTATTTGATGAAATTGATTCGGGTGTTAGTGGTCGTGCGGCTCAAGCGATTGCTGAGAAGTTATCATTCGTTGCAAAAAATAAACAAATTTTTGTCATTACCCATTTACCTCAAGTTGCTGTAATGGGAGATCATCATTATTTAATACAAAAGAAAGTCGTAAAAGACCTTACTTTTACTGAAATTGTTATGTTGAATGAGATGGAAAGAATAAATGAAATCGCAAGAATGTTAGGTGGAGTCGAAATCACTGAGATAACAAAAAAACATGCCAAAGAAATGCTGGATAAAGCAAAAGAATATAAACATGAAAAATGAAGAAAAAAGGAATGATTTAACGTCATAAAGACGATCTTTGAAGGACAACTTAAATATACAGAGAAAATGGAGGTGTATAGGCCCTAGGAGTGTGATGTAATGTCCCTAAACATGAAAAAGTGGTTAGGATTGTTTTTAACCTTTATTCTTGTATGTTTTTCTTTTACTCCCACTTATGAAGCATTAACTTCTTTCCCTAAAGAAATACGAATATTTCAGTCAGCCATAAAGCAATTCAAATTATCATTACCTTTATCAGTAAGTGTAAGCTCCACCCAACCTAATATTGTTGAGATTAATGGGCATAAGAATTCCTTTACCACTTCCTTAAACAATCCAATTACAATTAAACCAAATAAAATTGGAAAATCATCAGTTGAACTAAAGTTATTAGGAGTTATTCCTTTTAAAAAAGTCGAT
Organism: Tepidibacillus sp. LV47; assembly: GCF_048381575.1. NCBI lineage: Bacteria > Bacillati > Bacillota > Bacilli > Caryophanales > Bacillaceae > Tepidibacillus > Tepidibacillus sp. LV47. The sequence goes on along the minus strand of NZ_JBLWIF010000003.1, from coordinate 149,007 downwards.
GTTCATGTATTAAAGGATATCAAAGTAATACCTGGGGGACAAACCATCGGTGTAAAATTAAAATCTGCAGGAATTATGGTCGTAGGGGAATATTCAATTCAAACGGAAGATGGCAAAACCATTTCCCCTGCTGAATTAGCAGGAATACGCATCGGGGATATCCTTTTGAAAATAAATGGCAAGTCTTTATCTAGTGTCAATGATGTATCTAATTACTTAAATAATTTAACAAAAAATACAAAAAGTATCGAATTAGAAATACAACGCGCAAAAGAAAGGATAAAACTAAAAATCAATCCTGTTTTTGATCCAAAATCACAGGCTTATCGCTTAGGATTATATATTCGTGATTCGGCTGCGGGAGTTGGTACTTTAACTTTTTATGATCCGAAAACAAACAAATATGGTGCTTTAGGTCATGTTATTACCGATATAGACACGCAAGAACCAATTATTGTAAAGGAAGGTAAAATATTATATTCTGATGTAACAGCGATTGAAAAGGGAAAAAATGGAAAACCAGGTGAAAAAAAGGCAACTTTTGTTAATGAAAACAACGTGATTGGGAACATTACCAAAAATACCCCATTTGGGATCTTCGGAGTTTTAAATCAAAAACCCATTCATGGATTGATTAATGAGCCGATTCCAATTGCTCTTTCGGAAGAAGTGAAAGAAGGACCTGCAGAAATATTAACAGTGATTGAAGACCAGAAAGTCGAGAGATTCAAAATTGAAATTACCAAAGTTGTTCAACAAAAATATCCTGCAACAAAAGGAATGGTTATTAAAGTAACAGATCAAAAACTAATTGAAAAAACAGGTGGTATCATTCAAGGGATGAGTGGAAGTCCCATTATCCAAGATGGTAAATTGGTTGGAGCTGTCACACATGTATTTGTCAATGACCCAACATCTGGTTATGGCTCTTATATTGAGTGGATGATTCAAGATGCAGAGATTGGCCAGCCCCGTCTTAAGGCAAGTTAGCCTTAAGACGTTTTTATATGCTTAAATAATAATGAATAAAGTTAAAAACACGAGAATACAAACGTATTACTAAAAAAATTTTAAATATTATGCAGGAAACTTAATTTGGTTGGCGAATAATTCAAAAAAAAAGTGAAATCGGAGCAATTGCTAAATTATAAAGGAGGAAATGAAATTGTCTAAGATAAAAGTATTAGTGGCTGACGATAACCGTGAGTTCGTTGATTTACTCAGGGAATACATGATGGAGCAAACAGATATGGAGATAATAGGGGTTGCTTATAATGGAAATGAGGTACTTGAGATCTTAGAAAAAGAAATTCCTGATGTTCTTATTTTGGACATCATTATGCCTCATTTAGACGGTTTAGGAGTTCTTGAAAAATTAAGGACAATGCAATTATTGAAACAACCCAAAATCATTATGTTAACAGCTTTTGGACAGGAAAATATTACCCAGAGAGCTGTTGAACTTGGAGCTTCTTATTATATACTTAAGCCTTTTGATATGGACGTAATGATCAACCGCATTCGTCAAGTCGTTGATCAACCACTTCCAAAATCATCACCTACAACCCATTACCAAAAGGCAATGAAAGTACCATCTTCTAAAAGTCTTGATGCTAGTATTACCAATTTAATTCATGAAATTGGTGTTCCAGCACATATAAAAGGATACCAATATTTACGTGAAGCCATTATGATGGTATATAACGATATCGAAATACTTGGATCAATTACAAAAATCCTTTATCCAAAGATTGCAGAAAAATTTAATACAACTCCTAGTCGAGTTGAACGGGCCATTCGCCATGCCATTGAAGTCGCTTGGAGTCGTGGAAACGTTGAAGCAATCAAAAATTTATTTGGGTATACGGTAAATATCAGTAAGGCAAAGCCAACGAACAGTGAGTTCATTGCAATGGTGGCTGATCGTCTAAGGTTACAAAATCGTGTAAGTTAAGAGGAAGATGACCATGCAAAAATGGCTAAAAACAGTCATTATTTTTTTCTTTTTTTTTCTGTTATTTTTATTATCAACTGGTACGAAATCTATGCCTGATTTAAGGCAAGCAAATAACAAGATTGTACAAGAACCAAATCAAAATGAAATAAAACAAAAACAAAATAAAGACAACCAATATTTAATTTTAGTGAATAAACATCATTCTTTACCTGCAAATTATGTTCCTAATGATTTAGTCGTACCGAATGTTCCTTTTTCATTTAATGGAAATCTACCAAAAAAGTTAATGAGAAAAGAAGCAGCTCATGCATTAGAACAACTTTTTCAAGCAGCAAAAAAGGAAAATCTTGCTTTATACGCTCAATCAGGATATCGTTCTTATGAAAAACAAAAAGCGATTTTTACATATAATGCGAATCAAAAAGGAGAAGAAAAAGCCAATCAAACGAGCGCTTACCCTGGACAAAGTGAACATCAAACTGGATTAGCGATGGATCTGACAAGTAGTCGGATTTATTTCCAATTAAATGAAAGCTTTGCAAAAACTCCTGAAGGAAAATGGGTTGCAAAACATGCTCATGAATTCGGCTTTATCATTCGTTATCCAAAAGGAAAAGAGGAAATCACGGGATACCAATACGAACCATGGCATATTCGTTATGTGGGTAAAAAAGCAGCAGAAGAAATTTTCAAAAAACAACTTACATTAGAAGAATATTTAAGAAGAAAGTGACACATAAAAGGTTTGTATATTCCAAAAGTATTGGAGTATACAAACCATTTTTATTTTTGGTAAAAAATGTATATTTAAGAATGGGGATTTTTAAACTGGTGAATAATAACAATTAGGAAAAATAAAAGGAATGATTTTATGTTTTTTCCTAAAATGAAAAAATCGATTAAAGGAAATTATGTAATCGATAAAAAAACAAAACATTTATTAAGAAAAATTCGTCCGAATGAGATTGCAGTTATTAATCACTTAGATCTTGATGAAATCGCTTCAGTTGGGCTAATCGAAAAAAAAGTAAAAGCCATCATTAATTTTTCTCCTTCCTTCTCAGGTCGTTATCCTACTTTTGGATTAAAAAAAATTTTAGAGGCAAAAATTCCCGTTTTTGATGTAAAAAATAAATTTCATCTTTTTTCAAACATTTCAGATGGAAAAGTTGAGATCGACATCGTTAATCATTTGGCTTTTTTTGAGTCATATAATAAAAGATTTAATATTGAACTTGAGCCATGGACGATGCAAAAATGGCAGGATTTGTTTCGAAAAGCTAGACAAAATCTTGAGAATGAATTGAGTCGTTTCATTGATAATACCTTAGAATATGCGTTTAAAGAGAAGGATTTTGTTCTAAAACCACTAAAAATTCCTTCATTAAAGACAGAGATCAAAGGCAAACATGTGGTTGTTGTCGTAAGAGGTACTCATTATCGCGAAGACCTTTCTGCAATACAAGCATATATTGAAGATATGAAACCTGTATTAATTGGCGTTGATGGTGGAGCGGATGCATTACTTGAATATGGATTAACCCCAGATATTATTATCGGTGATATGGATAGCGTATCCGATCAAGCGCTTTTTTCTGGAGCAGAAATTCTCGTTCACGCATACCCGAATGGTTTTGCTCCTGGATTAGATCGGATTTATAATCTGGGCTTGGAAGCAAAGATTATTCCTTCTCAAGGAACCAGTGAAGATGTGGCGATGTTATTAGCGTATGAAAAACAGGCAGAAATTATTGTGGCTTTAGGAACCCATTCCCATATGGTGGAATTTCTTGAAAAGGGGCGTAGGGGAATGGCAAGTACTATATTGGTTAGAATGAAAATTGGAACCAAACTCGTTGACGCCAAAGGTGTTAACCAGCTATATCATCCCAAAATTCGATGGAAGTCTCTCTCTTTTATCGGCTTAGCAGCAACAACACCAATATTGGCGATAAGTATGATTAATCAAGACATGGTTTATTTGCTTCAAATGATGTGGATTAATATTAAAATGTTGTTTATGTAGGTGAATAAATTGATGACAAACCGTTATTACACAACAACAATCATCGCAATATTTTTATCTTTAAGTTTGGGAATCTTAATTGGGGGAACCTTAGGTCAACAATGGATATTACAAAATCAACAAAAAGTCGTTTCCTATTACCAAACAGAAGTAAGAAAATTAAGGGAAACGAACAAGGAATATTTACAAAGACAAAAAAGATTGGAAACGGAATTAGAAGAAGAAAAAGAAGAGATTAGAGAACTATTTCAAAATAGTGTGATAAATCTGATTGAGGGAAAAAGAGTGCTATGGATCGAAAATCAGAAAGAAGATGAATTTAAGAACCTAAAAGAAGCTGTAAACATAGCAGGTGGTATAAACGATCAAATTAAAAATGATACGACGGTATTTCGAACTTTAACAGTACAAGAAACGAAACAAAATGAGAATCCTTATGATGTGATTATTTATATTCCAAACGAAAAAGAAGTTTTAAACCTAGATGATCTTTCTAGAATATCTTCTACGATTCCTATTATCATTCTTGTAAATTCGGAAAAAACAATGACAAAGAAAATGGATTCAACAGGTAAGATGTATTATCAAAGCATTTGTAATACTTCTGTAAATGATCAATATAAATTCTTAATCTTTTTAAAGAATTTGTTAGAGGGGTATAAAGATGGAAAGTAAATTCGTTTCCATTATCATTCCAGCTTTTAATGAAGAAGATTATATCGAAAAAACGATTCACTCTGCCATGAAATTACCTTATTTAAAAGAAGTCATCGTTGTCGATGATGGAAGTAGAGATCATACGAAAAAGATTTTATCCCTTTTAAAACCACTTTATAAGGAACTTCGTGTTTTTTCTTTAAATCATAATCAAGGCAAAGGTCAAGCATTGATGTATGGGGTCAAGCAAGCAAATGGAGAAATTCTTGTATTCTTAGATGCAGACTTAGGGGAATCGATAAGCTATGCGACGAAATTAATTGATCCTGTGTTGCAACAAAATGCAGATATGACGATCGCGATTTTCCCAATGTCGAAGAAAAAGGGTGGCTTTGGTATAGTAAAGAAATTGGCTCAACAAGGAATCTACCTTGCTACTGGCTTTAAAACTAAGGCTCCACTTTCTGGACAAAGAGCAATGAAACGGGAAGTATTGACCAATATTCACGGTTTAGATAAAGGGTTTGGTATCGAAGTAGGATTAACGATTGACGTTTTAAAACGAGGGTTTCACATTCAAGAAATTAAAATTCCCTTTTCTCATCGTGAAACAGGAAGGGACTTACAGGGATTTATCCATCGAGGAAGGGAATTCATCGATGTTTTTAAAACTTTAATAAAAAAATGGAGAATGAGTGAATGATCACATTATTATCTACAATGATTGCAATGTTTTTATTTCCCATCTATACTTTTCTCTTAAAAAGATTCAATAAAGTGCAAGCCAATTACAAAAATGAACAGATACCCATTAGTTTTGGCTTATTTATTCTTTTTTCCGAGTGGTTGATGATGGTACTTCTTATCAAGAAGGAAATCTTTTATTTTTGGGCTTTATTTTTCATTACGATGATTGGTACCTATGATGATTTTTATGGAGATAAAAAGATTAAAGGTTTTAAAGGGCATTTTTCTGCTTTTTGTAAAGGTGTAATTACATCAGGATTTGTTAAGGCAATAGGTGGAGGGATCGTTGCTTTTCTTCTTTCTCTTCAATTGGCAGTAAACCCTATCGAGATAACAAGTAATGCTTTATTAATCGTACTGATGCAAAATACAATGAACCTTTTTGATTTGCGGCCAGGTAGAGCCATAAAACTCTATCTTTTTCTCTTTCTATTATTGGAAATACTAAATCCGCTTTTTTTTCAAAATGAACTTCCTCTCATCCAAATTGGCATTCTATTTGTCGTGTTCTTTTATGATATCCGTGCTAAAATAATGCTGGGAGATAGTGGAGCGAATCTATTAGGTTTTCAATTAGGAATATGGTATAGCCTCCTCATGCCATTATATGGAAAGTTATTTTTAATATTTTTATTATTTGGTATCAATTTATATAGTGAACGACATTCGATTAGCCAATTCATCGATCAACATAAATGGTTAAAAGCGATTGATCGGTTAGGCCAGAAAGGAATTGGATAGAGGGTGTAAAAAGATGAATGAACTTAAAGCGATTTTAAACTCCACCCACGATGGCATTATCGCCGTCAATAAAGAAGGAATGATTACTGTATTCAATAGAGCAGCAGAAAAATTGTTTAAAATTGAGGCAAATCAGGTGATTGGCAAACCAGTTGAAAAGTCGATTCCCAATACTCGTTTACATATCATTTTAAAAACGGGAAAAGAGGAATTAAATCAAGAACAACAATTAAATGAGAAGATTCGAATAATTACGAATCGAGTCCCTATTTTTGATGAAAATGGCAACGTAGTAGGAGCTGTTGCTGTATTTCGAGATATAAGTGAAATCCTTGAACTTACTGAACAGATTTCGGATTTAAAATCGATTCGTAGCATGTTAGAGGCAATTATTAATTCTTCAAATGATGCCATTTCTGTAGTTGATGAACATGGGAAAGGATTAATGATTAATCCCGCATATACAAAATTAACAGGTTTAACACCAGAAGACGTTATTGGTAAGCCGGCTGATGTGGATATCTATGAGGGAGAAAGTATGCATATGCAGGTTTTACGTACACGAAAAGCGGTTCGTGGTGTTCACCTAAAAGTAGGTACAAAGCGGAGAGATGTTGTTGTCAATGTTGCGCCTGTGATTGTGGATGGGGAATTAAAAGGAAGTGTCGGGATTATCCATGATATGTCAGAGATTAAAAAATTAACCGAGGAGCTAGAAAATGCGAGAAGAATCATCCGCAACCTTGAGGCAAAATATACGTTTGATGACATTATTGGAAAAAGTAGCGAAATGATGGTTGCAATTGAAACGGCGAAAAAGGCAGCGTCAACTCATGCAACAGTACTTATAAGAGGGGAATCGGGGACGGGAAAAGAGTTATTTGCTCATGCGATTCATAATGCAAGTGATCGTAAATTCCACCAGTTTGTACGTGTAAATTGTGCCGCAATTAGTGACAATCTTCTTGAAAGTGAACTTTTTGGATATGAAGAGGGCGCTTTTACTGGGGCCAAAAAAGGAGGGAAAAAAGGTTATTTTGAAGTAGCTAGTGGAGGGACAATTTTTTTAGATGAAATTGGCGAACTAGATCTAAGCACACAGGCCAAATTATTACGTGTTCTTCAAGAGAAAGAGATTGTTCGGGTTGGTGGAACAAAGCCGATTCCTGTTGATGTTAGAATCATCGCTGCAACCAATGTAGACTTAGAAAAAGCAATAAAGAGAGGAAAATTTCGTGAGGATTTATACTATCGTTTAAATGTACTTCCAATTATAATCCCATCTTTACGGGAAAGAAAGTCTGATATTCCTTTTTTGGTGAATCATTTATTAAAGAAATTAAATATGGATTATGGAAGAAATATAGATCGTGTTTCGTTGGATGTTCTGCAAATTTTTTTGGAATATTCATGGCCTGGAAATGTTCGGGAACTTGAAAATGTATTAGGGCGGTCTATGATTAACATGCGCTATAATGAAACGATTATCGAAGCTCATCATCTACCTCCATTAGGTAAAGGGAATCGATTATTACTAAAACAGGAACAAGGGTTTGATTTATTACCTGGTGAATCGATGGTTTCTTTAAATGAATTGGTTGAGAGAACGGAGAAAAGTTATATTGAACAGGTATTAAAAAAAGCGAAAGGAAACAAAACAAAGGCAGCTAAATGGTTAGGTATATCCGTTCGCAATCTCTATTATAAAATGGAAAAGTATGGATTAGATTGATAATCTGCAAATTTTAGCTTGCAATTACTTGCATAGCTCTGCAATAAATTGCAGTTTTTTTTTTCTTTCTTTATATTTATAAAAAGTTAATACGCTTACAAAAGTAAGTTGGCATGATTATTGCTATTAGTATAATATGCGCAAAGGAGAATAAGTATTTGGAGAAGGTGATGCAGTGAAATCTTTTCAAGAAATGTTAAGAAAGATTAATCGGGAAAAAGTGCCAGAAATCGCGGTTGCTGTTGCAGAAGATACAGAAATATTGCAAGCAGTAAAAGAAGCAATGGATTTAGGAATTGCTAGATTTCATCTCGTTGGTAATCAAGAGAAAATAAAAGCATTACTGAGTGAATTGATGATTGATGAGAATCAAGTAAAAGTGACACATGAAGAAGACCCTTTACAGGCTTCATTAAAAGCAGTCACTTTGGTGAGTCAAGATAAAGCTGAAATTATTATGAAAGGGATCGTACCTACAGCAACCATCTTAAAAGCCGTTTTAGACAAAGAAATTGGACTTCGTACTTCTCGAATGATGAGCCACATTGCCGTCTTTGAATTAGAACAATATCCGAAATTACTTATCGTAACTGATGCAGCGATGAATATTGCACCGAAATTAGAACAAAAAATTCAAATTGTGGAAAATGCTATTCAATTTGCCCATTCAATTGGCATTTCGCTACCAAAAGTTGCACTTATTGCAGCGATTGAAACGATTAATCTAAATATGGAAACAACAACAGATGCTGCAATCCTTGCTAAAATGGCAGATCGAGGGCAAATCAAAGGTGCAGTCATCGATGGACCATTAGCCTTAGATAATGCGATTTCATTCGAAGCAGCTAGACATAAAGGAATTATGAGTCAAGTGGCAGGAGATGCAGATATTTTATTTGTTCCCAATCTTGAAGTGGGAAATGTCTTATATAAATCTCTTGTTTATTTCGCAAAGGCAAAAGTCGGTGCAATCGTTGTAGGAGCTAAGGCTCCAGTTGTATTAACATCAAGAGCTGATTCACATGAAGCAAAGCTTTTATCCATTGGTTTAGCTGTATTATCGGTACAAAATAAAAATAAGATAGCTGGATCGGATAGGGAGGAGTAAATATGAAACTTTTTGACTATCTACAAAAATATGATTACGAGGAACTTATTTTTGCTCAAGATAAGGAGTCTGGATTAAAAGCGATCATTGCCATCCACGATACGACGTTAGGACCTGCTTTGGGTGGAACGAGAATGTGGACTTACGCAACTGAAGAAGATGCGATTATTGATGCATTACGTCTTGCTCGTGGAATGACTTATAAGAATGCTGCGGCAGGATTAAACCTTGGCGGTGGGAAAACCGTTATTATTGGCGATCCAAGAAAAGATAAGAGCGAAGCATTATTCCGGGCCTTTGGTCGCTATATCCAAGGACTTAATGGCCGATATATTACAGCTGAAGACGTGGGAACAACTGTTCAAGATATGGATTATATCCATCTAGAAACAGATTATGTCACTGGTATCTCTCCTGCTTTTGGAAGCAGTGGTAATCCTTCTCCTGTAACCGCTTATGGTGTTTATCGTGGGATGAAAGCGGCAGCAAAAGTGGCATTTGGAGATGATAATCTAGCAGGCAAAACGATCGCAGTACAAGGAGTAGGGAATGTTTCCTATAACCTTATTAAGTATTTACACGAAGAAGGAGCCAATATTATCGCTACCGATATTCGTGAAGAAAATGTGCAAAAAGTGGTCAAAGAATTTGGAGTAAAAGCTGTAGGCGTAAACGAAATTTATAGTGTGAAATGTGATATTTTCTCACCAAATGCTTTAGGTGCGGTAATCAATGATGATACGATACCTGTTCTCAAAGCGAAATTAATCGCCGGGGCTGCAAACAATCAATTAAAAGAAGAGCGTCATGGTGACCTACTTGAGGAAAAAGGAATTATCTATGCCCCTGATTTTGTCATCAATGCAGGAGGGGTAATCAATGTTGCCGATGAATTAAATCCAAATGGTTATAATCGCGAAAGAGCAATGAAAAAAGTAGAAATGATCTATGATAACATCTTAAAAGTTTTTGAAATTGCTGATCGTGATAAAATTCCTTCCTATCTAGCAGCCAATAGAATGGCAGAAGAAAGAATTGAACAAATGCGAAAAGTTCGAAGTAATTTCTTAAGAAAGGAAAAAAGCATTCTAAGCCGATAAGAGAAAATGTAGTATAGGGAGAAGCGTCTTCGGACGTTTCCCTTACCCTTTGAATGGAGTGTGAAGAAGTGGAACAACTCTTTCGATTATTAGTCATTAACCCAGGGTCAACCTCAACGAAATTAGCAATCTATGATAATGAAAAAGTAATTTTTACAGAAAACTTAAGGCACGAACATGACGAACTTCGATCTTTTAAAAAAGTGATCGATCAATACCAGTTTCGTAAGAATTTAATTCTGGAAGCAGTAAATCAACATGGTATCAATCTAACGAAATTAAGTGCAGTGGTTGGTCGTGGTGGTCTTCTTCGACCCATTATCGGTGGAACATACTTAGTTGATGAAGTGATGATCCGGGATTTAACAGAAGCTAAATACGGAGAACACGCCTCGAATCTAGGTGCGATCATTGCTTATGAAATTGCAAAACAATTCAATATTCCTGCTTACATTGTTGATCCGGTCGTTGTAGATGAGTTGCAACCATTAGCACGTTTTAGCGGATTACCTGAGATTGAACGTAGAAGTATCTTTCATGCATTGAATCAAAAAGCAGTCGCGAGAAAAGTAGCAAAACAGATGAACCTTGAATACCAAAAAGCCAACTTTATTGTCTGCCATATGGGTGGAGGAATTACCATTGGTGCGCATCATCATGGTAGGGTCATCGACGTGAACAATGGATTAGATGGTGAAGGACCATTTTCCCCTGAACGAACGGGAACATTACCTGTTGGCGATTTGATCTCTCTTTGTTATTCAGGTAAATATTCAGAAAGAGAAATGCGCAAAAAAGTTGTAGGGAATGGAGGATTAAGTGCTTATCTCAATACAAATAGCGCCGTGGAAGTAGAAAGGCGAATCAAAGAAGGCAATAAACAAGCAAAGCTCATTTATTCGGCAATGGCTTATCAAATCGCCAAAGAGATAGGAGCTTATAGTACCGTATTAAAAGGGAAAGTGGATGCGATTATCTTAACAGGTGGTTTGGCATATGGAAAGGAATTTGTCCAAGAAATTATCGAATATATTGATTGGATCGCACCCATTCGCGTCATTCCAGGGGAAAATGAACTTCAAGCTCTAGCAGAGGGAGCACTAAGAGTCTTAAGAGGTATAGAAGAAGTAAAACGTTATAAACAGGAGAACGTTTATGCGAAATAGACCAAGGATTACTATTTTTACTGGTCACTTTGGCAGTGGTAAGACTGAGATCTCGATTAATTTTGCTTTAAAAATAAAAGAAGAGTATGAAAAAGTGGCATTAACGGATTTAGATGTGATCAACCCTTACTTTCGTTCAAGAGAAGTAAGCTTTTTACTTGAGGAAAAAGGGATCGAATTAATTTCTCCAAAGGGGCAGTTAGCCACTGCAGATTTACCGATTGTTTCAGGTGAGATTTATCGGGTTTTACACGATCCCAACTATCATCTCATTATTGATGTAGGTGGGGATAAAGATGGAGCAACTGCTTTAGGTCAATATTTCAATGATATTAAGGATCAGGATCACCAAATGATTTTCGTTGTCAATATAAATCGACCTTATGTAAGCACGGTCGAAAGGATTTGTGAAACAATTCAAAATATCGAAAATGCTTCTCGCCTAAGAGTGACGGGATTAGTCAATAATACGAATTTAGGTCTGGAAAGTACCATCGAACATGTTCAAGCTGGATATGAAATTACAAAAGAAGTAAGCAAAAAATTAAATATCCCCTTCTTATTTAGCACGGTATCTGATCACTTAATGGAAGAAATAAAAAAACAAACCTTTAGAAATGATCTCCCAGTTATTCCGATTCATCGTTTTATGAGGTTACCGTGGGAAATCGATTGATAGATTGGAGGAACAAAAAGAATGGAAGTTCGTGTTGTTTTTAATGAGGAGATCTGTAAAGGCTGTGGCCTTTGTGTTTCTGTTTGTCCGACTGAAATCATTTTTTTAGCGGATCAGTTAAATAAAAAAGGTTATCGTCCAGCAACGGTTGTTGATCAAGACAAGTGTATAAGTTGTGCTGCTTGCGGTCGAATTTGTCCTGATGCAGTGATTACCGTTTATCGACCAACGAAAAATAAAGCAGCTTCTTAATTGAAGGGAGAGGACAAAATGGCAAAAGTATTAATGAAAGGAAATGAAGTGATTGCAGAAGCAGCAATTCATGCAGGCTGTAAATATTTTTTTGGTTACCCAATTACACCGCAAAGTGAATTGGTTGCCTATATGGCGAAACGATTACCTGAAATAGGTGGATTATTTTTACAAGCTGAAAGTGAAATTGCTGCGATTAATATGGTTTATGGCGCTGCAAGTGCAGGAGTTCGCGTTATGACTTCTTCATCTAGTCCTGGAATTAGTTTAAAACAAGAAGGGATTTCATATCTTGTTGGGTCAGAATTACCTGCTGTCATCGTCAATGTGATGCGCGGCGGTCCAGGGCTTGGCAGTATTCAACCTGCTCAATCTGATTACTTCCAAGCAACTAAAGGTGGAGGACATGGCGATTATCATATCCCCGTCTTTGCTCCAGCAAGTTTACAAGAGATAGTTGATTTAATGCAAGATGCGTTTGATGTTGCTGATCGTTATCGGACACCGGTTATATTATTGGCTGATGGAATGTTAGGACAAATGATGGAACCAGTAGAGTTTACAGAAAAACAACCTGTAGAGCTTCCGAAAAAAGATTGGGCCACAACAGGAACCAGAGGAGATGGAGGACCAAAGATTGTAAACTCTTTACGTCTTGACCCAGCTGAACTTGAAGCACATAATCATCATCTACAGAAAAAATATCAAGAAATCAAGGAAAAAGAAGTCAGATACGAAATGTATTTGACTGATGGAGCAGATTATATTGTGGTTGCTTATGGAACGGTTGCTCGAATAGTGAAAAATGCCATTCATAAAGCGCGAAAACAAGGAGTTAAGGTGGGGTTAATCCGTCCAATCTCTTTATGGCCTTATCCACAAAAACCATTTGACGAAACAAGAGAAAGGGTAAAAGCCTATTTAACTGTAGAAATGAGTGCTGGACAAATGGTAGAGGATGTTCGCCTAGCCGTAAATGGAAAATGCCCTGTTCATTTCTATGGTAGAACAGGTGGAATGGTCCCAAGTCAGGATGAAATTTATGCGAAGATTATGGAGATTGTCGGAGGTGAACAATAATGGAACTCGTGTTTAAAAAAACGACTGGTTTAACCGATACACCGACCCATTATTGCCCAGGTTGTACACATGGAATTATTCATCGTCTTATAGGAGAAGTATTGGAAGAGATGGATATTCTGGAAGATACAGTGGGTGTGGCTTCAGTTGGGTGCTCTGTTTTAGCGTATGAATATTTTAACTGTGATATGACACAAGCAGCTCACGGAAGAGCTCCTGCAGTTGCAACCGGATTGAAACGAGTATTACCGAAAGATCGTTTTGTTTTTACTTATCAAGGCGATGGAGATCTTGCTTCGATTGGTATAGGGGAGATTGTTCATGCCGCCGCACGGGGTGAAAATATTACCGTTATCTTTGTCAATAATGCGATTTATGGGATGACAGGTGGCCAAATGGCACCAACATCAATCATCGGTCAAAAGACGGCGACTTCTCCGTTAGGCCGGAATCAATCATTACAAGGTTATCCCATTCGCGTTTCTGAATTATTAGCAACATTAGATGGAACCGCTTATATTGAGCGTGTTTCCACACACGATGTTCCCAATATCATAAAAACCAAAAAAGCCATTCGCAAAGCTTTTGAAATACAGAAAAAAGGATTAGGGTTTTCGATGGTTGAGGTTCTATCCACTTGTCCCACCAACTGGGGATTAGATCCTGTTGAATCACTAAATTGGATTAAAGAGAAGATGATACCTGTTTATCCTTTAGGTGTTTTTAAAGAGAAAGAAGGTGAAAATTAATGTTGCATGAAATTATCATTGCCGGGTTTGGTGGTCAAGGAGTGATGTCAATGGGACAATTACTTGCTTATGCTGCAATGATAGAAGATAAAAATGTTTCTTGGCTTCCCTCTTATGGTCCAGAACAACGTGGCGGAACAGCGAATGTATCTGTAATTATTAGTGATGAACCAGTAGGATCACCTGTGATCACCCACCCAACAACTGCGATTGTACTAAATAAACCATCTTTTGAAAAATTTGAACCGTTAGTTATACCAGGCGGTATCTTAATTGTGAATTCTTCACTCATTGATATTCAATCAAAGCGAACAGATATAACGATTATTGAAGTGAAAGCATCCGAATTAGCGAACGAAATGGGAGAACCAAAAGTAGCCAATTCGATTATCTTAGGTGCATTTCTTGAAATCTCAAAAGCAGTCAGACCTGAATCGGTTTTAGAATCTTTAAAGAAAGTTTTACCTGAAAGAAGGTATCATTTAATTCCGCTAAATAAAGAGGCATTAAAAAGAGGGGCACAATTGGTTCATTAAAGAATTTTAGACTAGGTTTGTTTAACCAAGTCTCTTTTTTTGATTCTTATTCTTCATTTTTAATTATTTTTACTTGAGTAGTTGGATAAGCTTTAATACAATGATATTTGTAAAAATAGTAATGTTTTTTACATAAGAATAACTACGATATAGAAGGGAAGATGGTAAGAAATGTCCGAATTACAACAATTTGATGTCGCTTTTATTGGTGGCGGCCCTGGGGGATATGTTGCAGCCATTCGCGCTGCCCAACTTGGATTAAAAGTGGCCGTTGTAGAAAAAGAGCGTTTAGGCGGTACTTGTTTACATCATGGATGTATTCCAAGTAAGAGTCTTCTTCGTAGTGCTGAAATTTATCGTAATGCAAAAGAAGGAGAAGAATTCGGAATTATTGCCGAAAATGTTACGTTCAATTTTGCACAAGTTCAAGAAAGAAAACGTAAAGTTGTTGATCAGCTAACAAAAGGAATTGAACACTTGTTCAAGAAAAATAAAATTACTGTTTTTGAAGGATATGGTCGCATTATTGGTTCTCTGAGCACAGCACTTGCAAATGGGACAATCTCTGTAGAAAAAGCAAATGGGGAAAAAGAGATAATCTATGCTAAGAATGTCATTATTGCAACAGGTTCCCGTCCAAGAACATTGCCAGGTTTAAAAATTGATGGAACTTACGTGTTGACCAGTGATGAAGCATTGGAGTTGCAAGAACTTCCCAATTCAATGATTATCATTGGTGGCGGCGTAATTGGGATGGAATGGGCATCTTTACTTAATGATTTCGGGGTAGATGTTACGGTTGTTGAATTCCTACCACGTATTCTTCCATTAGAAGATGCTGACATTAGTAAAGATATGACTCGTGTAATGAAAAAGCGTAAAGTTAAAATTTATACAAGTACAGCAGTTATCCCAGAGTCTGTAAAAGTCATCGATGGGCACGTAGAACTTGAAGCAAAAAAAGGGGATCAAATCATCCAACTTTCAGCTGATAAAGTCCTCGTATCGGTTGGTCGTCTCGCAAATATCGACGATATTGGTCTTGAAAACACCAAAGTAGAAGTTGAAAGAGGCGTTATTAAAGTCAATGAATTCTACCAAACTGCTGAACCTAATGTCTATGCAATTGGTGATGTCATAGGTGGTTTACAATTGGCTCATGTTGCTTCTCACGAGGGGATTATTGCTGTAGAACACATAGCAGGAAAAGATCCTCATCCAATGGACTACTTGGCAGTTTCTAAATGCACGTTTACAAATCCCGAAGTAGCTAGCGTAGGGATGACTGAAGATGAAGCAAAAGAAAAAGGCTATGACGTAAAAGTAGGTAAGTTTCAATTTAGAGGAATCGGTAAAGCTCTTGTCCATGGTGAAGTAGACGGTTTTGTTAAAATAGTTGCTGATAAAAAGACCAATGAGGTACTTGGGGTTCATATGATTGGGCCTCATGTAACTGATATGATCACGGAAGCTGGATTAGCAAAAGTCTTAAAAGCGACACCATGGGAAATTTCTCATACCATTCATCCACATCCAACCTTATCTGAAGCAGTATTAGAAGCGGCTTTGGATGTAGACGGAAAAGCCATTCATGCTTAGTTTAAACAGGAAAATTGAAGCGATCTCCGACGTTTAGGGGATCGTTTCTTTTTTGAACATAAAAAAACTTAAATGAAGTCAAAGGGGAGTTATCATGAAAACATTTAATGCTATTTCTATTCCTTTTTCAGTTCCGCTTCAAAAAGCTAGATTTATTGAACGGCCCAATCGATTTCTTGTCCGTTGTAAATTAGAAAATAATGGCGAGGTCGTAGAAGCTCATTTAGCTGATCCTGGACGAATGAAGGAACTTCTTGTTCCAGGCCTAGTCATTTGGATTCGCCCGGAAAGTAAACCAAAGCGTAAAACCAATTGGACTGCTGTTCTTTGCCAAACCAATGATAGAGATGGATTTGTTTCTCTTGATTCTTTCTTGCCCAATCAACTGATTGGAAAAGCTCTAGCAAAGAAAGCTATTGAAGAATTGAACGAATGGACTTTGGTGCGGCCAGAATTTAAGATGGGGGATTCGCGATGGGACTTTTTATTAGAAAAAGAAAATGGGAAAAAGCTAATCGTAGAAGTAAAAAGTGTGACGTTAGTAGAGAATGGCATAGGTCTTTTTCCTGATGCAGTAACCAAAAGAGGGGCAAGACATGTAAATGAGCTCAGTCACATTGCCTCATCTATGCCTGATTATGAAGCGGCCATTTTATTTGTAGCACAGCGGGAAGATATCATCCAAATCCAACCCGCACGATCTATCGATCCTATTTTCGCTGATGCGTTAGATACGGCAAAGAAATCAGGAGTGAAAATTCTGGGACGGAAATGTCATATTACTCTTGATGGAATTACATTAGGGGAACCTGTTTTTGTTTATATTTAATTTTTTATTTATATTTCTTTTTGTAATTTTTATTCTCGACAAAAAAGGAAAATTTTCATCGCGAATAGAATATAAATAATATTAAAATTTTTTTGAAAATATATATAATTCTAATTAGGGGGGATTGAATATGGAGGAACATAGATTTGAGGATCGATATCAAGAATGGAGACAAAAAACAGAAAAATTAATAAACAAAGTTCCAGAAAGAAAAGAAAAGTTTGAAACAAGTTCTAAAATTCCTATAGAAAGGCTCTATCTTCCTGAGCAACTAACAGAGAGCTATATTGAAAAACTAGGCTTTCCTGGAGAATATCCCTATACTCGGGGAATCCAACCAACAATGTATCGTGGCCGATTATGGACAATGAGGCAATACGCAGGGTTTTCTACAGCAGAAGAGTCGAATCAACGTTATAAATATTTATTACAACAAGGTCAAACAGGATTAAGTGTTGCTTTTGATTTGCCTACACAAATTGGTTATGACTCAGATGATCCACATGCAACAGGTGAAGTTGGAAAAGTAGGAGTAGCGATTGATTCCTTAAAAGATATGGAAATTCTTTTTCAAGATATTCCTTTAGATAAAGTAAGCACATCAATGACCATCAATGCTCCTGCAGCCATTCTTTTAGCGATGTATATTGCTGTCGCTGAAAAGCAAGGGGTTTCACCAAAGGTGCTCTCTGGAACGATTCAAAACGATATCTTAAAGGAATATATTGCAAGAGGTACATATATCTTTCCACCTAAACCTTCAATGAGACTCATTACGGATATATTTCAATATTGTGCGACTGAATTACCAAAATGGAACACCATCAGCATTAGCGGCTATCACATTCGTGAAGCTGGATCAACCGCCGTTCAAGAAGTTGCTTTTACTCTTGCTAACGCGATTGCATATGTGGAAAGTGCGATTCAAGCAGGTTTACAAGTTGACGATTTTGCACCTCGATTAGCCTTTTTCTTTAATGCTCATAATCAATTTTTCGAAGAAATTGCCAAATTCCGTGCAGCTAGAAGAATTTGGGCTAAGATTATGAAAGAACGTTTTCATGCTCAAAATCCAAAATCGATACAACTTCGCTTCCATACCCAAACAGCGGGTTCTACATTAACAGCACAACAACCAGATAACAATATTGTCCGTGTAGCTCTTCAAGCACTTGCTGCTGTTTTAGGCGGAACTCAAAGCCTGCATACGAATTCTAGAGATGAGGCATTAGCTTTACCAACAGAATTATCTGCCCGCATTGCCCTTCGTACGCAACAGATTATTGCTTATGAAACAGGTGTTACTGATACCGTGGATCCTTTAGGAGGATCATATTATATTGAAGCTTTAACCGATTCGATTGAAAAAGAGGTTTGGACTTACTTAGAAAAGATCGATGAACTAGGTGGAGCTGTAGCAGCGATCGAACAAGGGTATATTCAGCGTGAAATTCATAAGGCTGCATATGATTACCAGCGAGATATTGAAGCGGGTAAGCAAACGATTGTTGGATTAAACGCTTTTAAGGTTGAAGATGACGTAAAACCTGAAATTTATCGGGTTGATCCAAAAGTGGGTGAAAGACAAGCACAAAAATTAAAAGAATTGCGGGAAACAAGGGACAACGCAAGTGTAAATCAAAGGTTATTGGAGTTAAGTCAAGCAGCAAAAACCGACGAAAATCTTATGCCTTATATCTTAAATGCTGTTAAAGCGTATGCTACACTTGGTGAAATAACCAACGTATTACGAGAAGTTTTTGGGGAATATCGACCAAGTTAAGGAAAAGGGGGAGTACAATGAATAAAACGATAAGAGTTTTAATCGCAAAACCGGGTTTAGATGGGCATGATCGGGGAGCGCTCGTGATTGCTCAAGGATTGCGTGATGAAGGAATGGAAGTGATCTATACTGGTCTAAGACAAACTCCAGCGCAAATTGTAGCCACTGCAATTCAAGAAGATGTGGATTGTATTGGACTTTCAATTCTATCTGGTGCTCATAATGAATTATTCCCAGAAGTTATGAAACTTCTTAAAGAAAATCAAGCCGACGATATCTTAGTGATCGGGGGCGGAGTCATTCCAGATGAAGATATATCTTTCTTGAAAGAGCATGGAATTGCAGAAATATTTACACCAGGTACATCAATAAAGGAGATTGCTGATTTTATTCGCACAAATATTGAAGAAAAAATTAACAAACAATCTAGACCGGCCTCAGTTAATAAAATTGATCATATCGGAATAGCAGTCAAGAATTTAGATAATGTCATTCCCTTTTATAAAGATATTCTTGGGCTTACCTACCTTGGGATGGAAGAGGTAAAAGACGAAGGAGTGAAAATTGCATTTTTTGAAATTGGTGGAATAAGGATCGAACTTCTTGAAGCATTACATCAGGAAAGTCCAATCTATAAACATATCGAAAAAAGAGGTGAAGGGATTCACCATCTTGCTTTTGAAGTTGAGAATATCACTGAACAATTTTCTCGATTACGACAAAGACAAATTTCACTTTTGCAAGATCATCCAAAAAATGGAGCACATGGAACAAAAGTTGGCTTTATTCATCCAAAATCATCATACAAGGTCTTAATTGAACTTTGTGAAAAGAGTTAAGGGGGAAAAAGTATGTTAAGCAAGATTGAAGAGTTAGAAAGAAGAAGAAGCAAGGTTGAATTAGGCGGGGGTCAAAAGCGAATTGACGCGCAACACGAAAAAGGGAAATTAACGGCAAGAGAGAGAATCGAACTTCTATTAGATGAAGGAACATTTGTAGAACTAAATCCTTTTATAGAGCATCGGGGTACTCATTTTGGCATGGATAAAATGGAGGCACCAGGTGAAGGGGTTGTCACAGGTTATGGGAAGATCAATGGGCGTGGTGTATATGTTTTTGCTCAGGATTTCACAGTCTTTGGCGGGGCTTTGGGAGAGATGCATTCTAAAAAAATCACAAATATTATGGATTTAGCAGCAAAAAATGGCTGCCCAATAATTGGACTTAATGATTCTGGCGGAGCAAGAATCCAAGAAGGAGTCGTTTCATTAGATGCTTATGGCCAAATCTTTTATCGGAATTCCATCTATTCTGGAGTGGTACCTCAGATTTCTGTGATTATGGGGCCAAGTGCAGGAGGAGCTGTTTATTCACCGGCAATTACTGATTTTGTTTTTATGGTTGAAAATACAAGCAAAATGTTCATTACTGGGCCAAAAGTAATCGAAACTGTGACCGGTGAAAAAATTAGTGCTGAGGATTTAGGGGGAGCCAAAGTTCATTCGACGATTAGTGGAAATGCTCACTTTATTGCACCATCCGAGCCGGAGGCTTTAGAACTTGTTCGCCAACTTTTAAGTTACCTTCCTCAAAATAACCTTGAAGACCCTCCACGTATACCTGTTAAAGAGGAAGATGACGACGGATGGTGTGAAGAACTGATCAATGTTGTACCCATTTCACAAACAAAAGTTTATGATATTCGCAATGTGATCGAATTAGTTGTTGATGATGGAGAATTTATGGAGGTCCATGCGAATTTTGCAAAAAATGTGGTCGTTGGTTTTGCAAGAATAGGCGGACAAAGTGTTGGAATTGTTGCGAATCAGCCGAAAGTAATGGCTGGTGGATTGGATATTGATTCTTCAGATAAATTAGCTCGATTTGTTCGTACTTGTGACGCTTTTAATATTCCACTTATTACATTTGTTGACGTAACAGGATTTTTCCCAGGTGTTAACCAGGAGCATGGTGGAATTATTCGTCACGGTGCAAAGATTCTATATGCCTATTCAGAAGCTACGGTTCCTAAAATCTCTGTCATTGTTCGAAAAGCCTACGGAGGTGCCTATGTTGCTTTGAATAGTAAGTCGATTGGTGCCGATCTCGTTTTCGCATGGCCAAATGCTGAAATTGCAGTGATGGGGCCTGAAGGGGCAGCCAATATTATCTTTAGCAAAGAAATTGAAGAAAGTGAAGATCCTGTTGCCACAAGAGCACAGAAAATTGCTGAATATCGGGAGAAATTTGCCAATCCTTATGTTGCCGCAGCTATGGGAATGGTGGATGATGTTATTGATCCAAGAGAAACGAGAAAAAAATTAAAACAATCGTTAGAGATGTTAAAGAATAAAAAAGAAACAAGACCACCAAAAAAACATGGCAATATTCCACTTTAAAAAAAGCTTGGCCGATTGTCAAATCCAATCTATTTAGGGAAGAGGGTGTTCCATTTGTTAGATAATCAATTATATATTCTTCTAAAAAAGAAAAATAACATAGAATTACTTCAAGAGCTTTTCCCCAAAAAAAAGATTCCTTTGATCGAAAATGACCATGAAGATACGACTTGGAGAAAGTTTAATCTTCAGCAGCAAATGATGAATCGAAATACCTTACATGTTCATACCATCAGATCAGAATGGTTTTTGAAAGACCTCCATGATAAAATGAACTATATGCGCGGTTAAACTTTAACATGGAGGTATAAAACGTTGGTCCAACAAGATAGACTTGTTAAAGAATTTATAGAGCTTGTTAAAGTGGATAGCGAAACAGGAAATGAAAGAGCAATTGCTGACCTTTTAAAACAGAAGTTCTTCGAGCTTGGTTTGCAAGTTGTTGAAGACGATTCGATGCAAAGAACAGGGCATGGTGCAGGTAATTTGGTGATGACGATGGAAGCAACTTCTGGCAAGGAGAATCATCCTGTCATCTATTTTACTTCTCATATGGATACGGTAACACCTGGGAAATCGATTCATCCATCGATTCAAGGTGACGTCATTGTCTCTGATGGTACGACAATTTTAGGAAGTGATGATAAAGCAGGAATTGCAGCGATGTTAGAAGCAATCAGAGTGGTGAATGAACAACAGATTCCTCACGGTAAGGTTCAATTTTTAATTACGGTTGGTGAAGAATCTGGATTAAAAGGTTCTCACCACCTACAAAAAGAGTTACTTGAAGCAGAATATGGTTATGCCCTAGATAGTAACGGTCCTGTTGGAGATATTATCGTGGCTGCACCTACACAAGCAAAAATTCATGTGATTGTTAAAGGCAAATCAGCACATGCTGGCGTCAATCCGGAAGATGGCATAAGTGCCATTCAAGTGGCCAGTCATGCCATCTCAATGATGAAGTTAGGGAGAATTGATTCTGAAACGACAGCAAACATCGGCAAGTTCCAAGGAGGTACAGCCACCAATATCGTTTGTGATCAAGTTGAGATTTTTGCCGAAGCGAGAAGTTTAGTAGACGAAAAAATGTTAAAACAAGTGGAACATATGCGTAAAGTGTTTGAAGATGCTGCTGCTAAATTCTTAGCAACTGTCGATTTCAATTATGAAATCATGTATCCTGCCTTTCGTTTTCAAGAAGATCATCCACTTGTTATAAAAGCAATAGAAGCAATTACTGAGATTGGTAGAACTCCAAGAATTCTTGCCAGTGGTGGGGGGAGTGATGCCAATGTGATTAATGGGTATGGCATCCCGACCATCAATCTAGGGATTGGCTATGAAAATATTCATACCACGAAGGAAAAAATGCCGATTCGTGAATTAGTCAAGACGGCAGAATTAGTGATTTCGTTAATGAAACAAAATTGAAAGAAAAAATCGATATATGATAAAGGCCTTGGTGTATAAGTAACCAAGGTTTTTTTTTTAACGTTTTAGAAAATATAAGATTTTGGGCGCAATAGCTCCCTTATCCCTAATAAGCTTGGTTTGTATGATTCTATTAGCGCGACTTTAGCGAGCGAGCTTTCCCTCCAACCGTTTATTCAAGGAAATCCATAAGGTTAGGAGCGCGTTAGAATTTTGCAATATATATTAATACTCCATAAGCGTAAGGCTTCTTATTCATTATTTGATAAATGCACTGGCTCTATTCTTTGGAATGGAATCAGGAAAATATTCATATGCTGAAAAGGGGGGGATGAGGATGATCATATGGGGAAAGGGAAAAGTGGCGGAAATACTTGAGGAAACCGACAAGATTCAGATTGTAAAAATCCAAACTAAAGATAAAGAAGGAAAAGCCATTTATTATTTGCAATTCGGGGATCCCTTAAAAATAGGTGATCAAGTGATTCTTAATCAAACAGCAACCCATCTCCAGTTAGGTACTGGTGGGTATGATTTTGTCGTCATTCCTATTAAAAAAAAAGAACAGATTATTTTTACCAACAATCAACAAGTTGGTCATATTATGAAACTTCGTTATACCCCTTATCAATTTTCGGTAATGTCCTGTGAGGAACAATCAAGCCCTTATCATGATCTATTTACTGAACCAAAGTCACTAGAAGGGCTACCTGTTCTCATTGGTGAATTACATAGTATGTTACCGATTGTGACCACGATCATTCGACAGTTAGAAATACAAGATCATCATATCCCACGAAAAATTGTGTATATTATGACAGATGGTGCTTCCCTTCCCCTTTCGCTGAGTCAGCATGTTACCATCTTAAAGGAGAAAAAATGGTTGGATTATACGATTACCATCGGCCATGCTTTTGGGGGCGATCTTGAAGCGATCAACATCTATACGGGATTAATCGCAGCAAAATATATTTTACATGCAGATATTGTTGTAGTATTAATGGGGCCTGGCGTTGTCGGTACGGGAACATGGTTAGGATATACAGGTGTTGAACATGGAGAAATCATTAATGCAGTCAATATTTTAAAAGGTTATCCCATTTCAATCATCCGTGCGAGTGAAAAAGATCAACGCTTAAGGCATCATGGGATTAGCCACCATAGTATTACAGCCTTAAAAACGATCAGCTTAACTTCTAGTGTCGTTCCTTATCCTGAATGGTTGGAAAAAGATTATCCCAATATATTTGATTTATTGAGAGAATTTGCATTAACAAAACACAAACTTATTCCAATTAGACTTCAAAGAAAAGATGTGGTTAAGATGATTCAGCAATACCCAATACCGATTACGACAATGGGACGTACAGTGATAGATGATCCGTTATTTTTTGATTTCGTTGCTAGTGCTGCTTACTTTGCACATCAATATCAGAAACATTATTCATAGCGAAACTTACTTAAATACTCTTTTACCGTTAAATGGGATTGGGAAAGCTCCCGTAGTTTCGCTTTAATTTCCCAAGCTTTTCCGACGATCTTCAGTTGATTTTTATTTCTATATACTTTCATATGGAAACCTCCTAGGATAAAATGATAGATGATTATTACTTAGTTAGATCATATGGCGATGTTGGACAAGTTATGACTAATTTGAAGGAAGGGAATAAAAGTTGAATCAAAAATATGTGGAAAAAACAATAGAAAGCAAACAGATTTTTGATGGGAAAATCATTAAAGTATTTGTTGATACAGTAGAGTTACCAAATGGAAAACAGGCAACAAGAGAAATCGTTCGTCATCCAGGGGCAGTAGGAATTCTTGCTGTGACTAAAAAAAATCGGGTTCTGATGGTAAAACAATACCGAAAACCAATGGATCAAATCCTTTATGAGATTCCCGCAGGAAAATTAGAACCAGGAGAAGACCCAAAATCATGTGCAATTCGCGAATTAAAGGAAGAAACAGGTTATGTTGCTACCAATATGTCACTTTTTACCAAATTTTATACATCCCCTGGATTTGCTGATGAGTTGATCCATTTATTTTACGCAGACGGAATTGAAGCAGGAGAAGCGACTCC
Organism: Tepidibacillus sp. LV47; assembly: GCF_048381575.1. Taxonomy (NCBI): domain Bacteria; kingdom Bacillati; phylum Bacillota; class Bacilli; order Caryophanales; family Bacillaceae; genus Tepidibacillus; species Tepidibacillus sp. LV47. The sequence continues at coordinate 124,353 of NZ_JBLWIF010000003.1, read as the reverse complement.
TGATGAAGACGAGTTTGTAGAACTTGTAGAATTGACATTAGATGAGAGTATGGAGATGATTGAAAAGGGGAAAATTGTAGATGCAAAAACAATCATTGCGATTTACTACTGGCAAATCATGCAACTAAAGGGTAGGGAAAAATGAAATCTTATTTTGCTGATTTGCATATTCATATTGGATGGACGGAAACGAAAAAGCCTGTAAAGATAAGTGCTTCGAAAAACTTGACGTTTCGCAATATTATTCAAGAAGCTTATCATCGTAAAGGATTAGATATGATAGGGATCATAGATGCCCATTCTCCTTTGGTTCAGAGGGAGATTCAATCGTTACTCCAAGAAGGAATGATTCAAGAATTAGCAGAAGGCGGTTTGCGTTATCAAGATTTAACGATTCTTTTAGGTTCTGAGATTGAAATAAAAGAGGAAAATAGAGGGGAAGCTCACTATCTTGTATTTCTTCCTTATTTTGAGGATATGGTTCTTTTTTCAGATTGGATGAAAAAACGGATGAAGAATATTCAATTAAGCTCGCAACGCCTATATGTATCTACGAGAGAACTTCAGAAGGAGACGAAGATAAGAGAAGGGCTTTTTATCCCTGCTCATATCTTTACTCCCTTTAAATCGGTTTATGGGAATTGTTGTAAAAGAATGGAAGAAGTTCTTGATCTGTCATTGATTGATGCCGTCGAATTAGGATTAAGTTCTGACACGGAGATGGCGGATCAGATTGTTGAATTACATCCTTTCACTTTTGTTACTAATTCTGATGCCCATTCATTAGCAAAAATCGGAAGAGAATATAATCAGATTCAAATGGAAACACCTAGTTTTAAAGAATTAACGTTAGCTTTAAGGAGAATAGATGGAAGAAGAGTAATCAGCAATTATGGGTTAGACCCCAAACTTGGTAAATATTATAAGAGTCGTTGTGCGAAATGTGAGACATTGGTGATAGACGAAAGCGTTTGTCCCAAATGTGATAGTCAACAGATGATAAAGGGTGTTTCCAATCGTATTAGGGAAATTGCAACCTTAGCTCATCCTAAACATCCTGAACATCGTCCACCCTATATTCATCAAGTACCTTTAGAATTCATTCCGAAACTAGGTCCAAAAACATTAGATCGGTTACTTGAGCATTTTGGAACAGAAATGAATATTATTCATCGCGTGAAAAAGGAAGATTTATTGACTGTTGTTTTTGAACCAATCGCCGATATGATAATCAAGGCGAGAACTGGACAATTAAAGGTTGAAATGGGTGGAGGGGGCCTTTATGGGAAAGTCTTAAATTAGTTCATATTCTTACCTTGTCCAACATATGATGTATTGAGTTGGACAAGGAGGGATTTTTATGAGACGGCAACCAATCAATAATCAAATTGGGGATTATGTGAAGCAACATTTCACATTATATATTTTTACGATTGTTTTATTTATCATGGGTGTGATTTATGGATCGATCATCATTCAATCTTTATCACTTCAGCAGAAACAAGAAATGATCGGATATTTAAGTCAATTTTTTCATGGTTTAACGAGTAATGGAGATACAATTTTTTCTAAGAAGATCGCTTTAAAACAAGTGATTTTTGATCATTTAAAGTATTTGGGAATGATCTGGTTTTTGGGATTATCGATTATTGGCATGCCGTTAATTTTTATTTTAATCTTTATGAAAGGGTTTGTAATTGGCTTTACGGTCTCTTTTTTGATATCACAATTACAATGGAAAGGATTTGTTTTTTCTTTTGTCTCAATCTTGCCGCAAAATCTCTTGATTGTTCCCGCTTTCATTATCGCAAGCGTTGCTGGAGTAGCTTTTTCATTATCCCTTGTACTGACTAGAATAAAAAGAAATCCATATTCAGCGTTAACGCATCAACCTTTTTTATCTTATTCGTTTCTATTTATCATGATGGGTGCAATCTTAGTTGTTGCTTCTGGATTTGAAACTTACGTATCCCCTTATTTAATGCGAAGTGTAGCAAATTGGTTTTATTAATAATAGATCATAAATCTTAGTAATTATCATATGATTTTCAATTAATTGACTTTTATATCTAAACTGTTATAATTTGGATAAATGCTAGAGGAGGTGATACGTTTTGGAAAAACGTATCGAAAAGATAAAACAACAGCTTCATTCTTATAATTTTAAGCTTACTCCTCAACGCGAGGCATTGGTTAGGGTTTTAATAGAGAATGAAGAAGGGCATTTAAGTGCTGAAGAAGCATTTTTATTGGTCAAAAAAAAGGTTCCTGATATTGGGTTAGCAACTGTTTATCGTACGTTAGAATTACTTAGTGAATTAAATATTCTGCAAAAACTAAACTTTGGAGACAACGTGACAAGGTACGAATTTCGCTCAGAAGAAGCGGAACATCATCATCATCATTTAGTTTGTATCAACTGTGGAAAAGTTGAAGAAATTAATGAGGATTGGCTTGGGCCAATTGAAGAACGGATAGAAAAACAATTTGACTTTGAAATCTTTGATCACCGCTTAATTTTCCACGGAATATGTAGTGAATGTAAGAAAAAACGAAAAGAAGACACTTCTTCAAGTATGAAATGAAGGACAATCTAATAAAATAGTTTAAAATGGCTATTACATATATAGCCTTTTTTTCATCTTTTGTAAAGGATTAAAGGAGTGAATATTTTGTTTGTCACAATAAAAAGGATGGTTGAATGGATTTTATTGGTATTCCTCTTTTTTGGTTTTACTTTATTGATGTATCGAATGGTGCTAATTGTGAATACATGGATTGAGCCTAAGCAATTAAAGGAACCAAAAGGGCATTCGATCAAGGTTGATGAGGCGGTTGATTCTTCATTTCAATATCCCATACAACCACAAAATGATAGTATGATCGAACGTCTGAAGCTGTTTTATTGGTATGGAGGTTAATAAATTTTTCTCCTTATAGAAGGAGTTCGGCTCGTTATGTTGAATAAACATACTAGAAAATCACCTAGCTATAAAGGAGAAAGTTATTGATGGAAAGATTTATCGAGCAATTTACCCATTACCTTCTGGTAGAAAAGGGGTTAGCTCAAAATACAATTGATTCCTATAGAAGAGATTTAATCTCTTATTTTAAATTTCTAAAAAAATATGAGATTGCATCCATAGAGGATACGAATCGTTCACATATTATTGCCTATTTACTCTCACTAAAAAACAACGGAAGAGCGACAACGACGATATCGAGGAATCTTGCATCGATACGGGCCTTTTATCAATTCTTGGTAAGAGATCGATTCATTGAAAAAGATCCATCGCAAAATCTTGAATCTCCTAAAATCGATAAACGATTACCAAAAGTACTAACCGTTGAACAGGTTGAAATTTTATTAAATATGCCAGATATAAATACACCAGCAGGTATTCGCGATCGGGCCATGCTAGAATTGTTGTATGCTACGGGAATACGGGTTTCAGAACTTGTTGCCTTAAATGTTGATGATTTAAATTTAACGATGGGGTTTTTGAAATGCATTGGAAAAGGCGCAAAAGAACGAATAGTTCCTTTAGGGAGTATGGCGATCAAAAGTATCAAATCATATCTCGATTCTGCTCGAGGAAAGCTTCTTAAACGGACAGTAGAAGAAGCGCTTTTTGTCAATCATCATGGCAAACGCTTAACACGACAAGGCTTTTGGAAAATTATTAAAAAATACGCGAAAATGGCTTCGATTGAAACGCAAATTACACCTCATACCTTACGCCATTCTTTTGCCACTCATCTTTTAGAAAATGGAGCAGATTTAAGATCCGTTCAAGAGATGTTGGGTCATGCTGATATTTCGACAACACAGATTTATACTCATATCACAAGATCAAAATTAAAAGAGGTTTATTCTAAAGCTCATCCAAGGGCATAAAGGTACTTCGTATAGTACCTTTTTCTCTGATGGAAGTTGTTAGACATCTGTCAATATAGGAAATCCCATTTCTGGCCATAATAAAACATCATGAATGTAAAAGGAAGGGAAAATGAGATGAATCCATTTAAGAGAGTTGTATTAATCGTATTAGATAGTGTAGGGATAGGAGAATTACCTGATGCTGAAAAATTTGGTGATAAAGGAACAAATACGCTTCTACATATATCCGAACAAATGAACGGATTGCATGTACCCAATTTAGAAAAAATGGGTTTAGGCCATATTTATCCTCTTAAGGGAGTTAAAAAAGTAGATCAACCGATTGCTTCATATGGAAAAATGAAAGAAGTATCGGTAGGAAAGGATACCATGACTGGCCACTGGGAAATCATGGGATTAAAAATTGATCTTCCCTTTAAAACATATCCAAATGGTTTTCCTGATTCGTTAATTAAACCTTTTGAGGAAAGAATCGGGAGAAAGGTAATAGGAAATAAGCCAGCGTCAGGAACTGAAATTATTGAAGAATTAGGGGAAGAACATATGAAAACAGGTGCAGTGATCGTTTATACATCAGCAGATAGTGTTTTTCAAATCGCTGCCCATGAAGAGATCATTCCCTTAGAAGAATTGTACCGAATTTGTGAAATTGCCCGAGAAATGACTTTAGACGAAGAGCATATGGTAGGTCGGGTAATCGCAAGACCCTTTATTGGAACTCCTGGACATTTTAAGAGAACGGCTAACCGCCATGATTATGCAGTAAAACCTCCAGCAAAAACAGTGATGAACTATTTAAAAGAGGCAGGACTAGACTCTATTGCCGTCGGAAAAATTTCTGATATTTATTCAGGAGAAGGAATCACGCAAGCAGTGAAAACGAAATCAAACATGGATGGAGTTGATAAAACTATCGATGGATTGAAATCTGATTTTCATGGCTTGCTTTTTACGAATCTCGTCGATTTTGATATGCTGTATGGTCATCGTCGTGATCCAATTGGCTATGGAAAAGCCATTGAAGAGTTTGATGCCAGACTTCCAGAACTTTTTGCCGCTTTAAAAAAGGATGACCTTCTGATGATTACAGCAGATCATGGAAATGATCCAACTCACACGGGAACCGATCATACAAGAGAATATGTTCCATTATTGGTTTATAGCAAGGTATTAACAGGCGGTGTCAATCTGGGGATAAGAGCAACATTTGCGGATGTTGGCGCCACAATTGCTGATATTTTTGGTGTTACAAAGCCCCAATATGGGGAGAGTTTTTTACGAGAATTAAAATAGGGGGAAGAACAAATGAAAATGGTGGATATTATTCATAAAAAAAGAGATGGAAAAGAATTAACAAGAGAAGAGATTTACTTTTTTGTTCACGAATATACGAAAGGAACCATTCCCGATTACCAAGTTTCTGCTTTGCTAATGGCCATTTATTTTCAGGGAATGACAGCTGACGAAACAGCTGCACTTACCATGGCGATGGTTCAATCGGGAGATGTCATCGATTTATCCAACATTCACGGACATAAAGTAGATAAACATTCAACTGGAGGTGTTGGTGATAAAATAAGTCTCATTGTTGCTCCATTAGTAGCATCGGTTGGTATACCCGTTGCAAAAATGTCTGGGAGAGGTTTAGGACATACAGGAGGAACCATTGATAAGTTAGAATCAATTGCTGGTTTTCAAGTTGAAATGACAAAAGAGGAATTTATTGAAAATGTAAACAAGTATAAAATTGCAATCGCAAGCCAAACAGGAAATTTAGCACCTGCAGATAAGAAATTATATGCATTACGGGATGTAACAGCAACAGTTGATTCCATTCCATTAATTGCAAGTTCCATTATGAGCAAAAAAATTGCATCTGGAGCAGATAGTATTGTACTTGATGTAAAAACAGGGAGTGGAGCCTTTATGAAAACATTAGAGGATTCAGAGGCCCTTGCAAAAGAAATGGTTCGTATCGGTAAAAAATTAGGGAAAAATATAGTGGCTGTGATTAGTGATATGAATCAGCCCCTTGGTTTTGAGGTTGGAAACGCCAATGAAGTAAAAGAGGCAATTCGCGTTTTAAGAGGTGAAGAGATAGAGGATTTAAAAACCCTATCCCTTGAATTGGCCACCCAGATGGTGTTATTAGCTCAAAGTTACCCTGATTATGGAACAGCGAAAAAGGAATTAGAAAAAAACCTCAAAAACGGAAAAGCATACGAGACATTTAAACAATTTATCCAGGCTCAACATGGGAATACGAAAGTGATTGACCATATTGAGCTGCTTCCAGATGCGAAATATCATATTGAAGTAAAAGCTGAAGAAGATGGATATATTGCATCGATTGATGCTGAAGCAGTTGGTTTAGCCGCTATGTATTTAGGAGCAGGGAGAGTAACGAAAGAAGATCAGATCGATCATGCCGTTGGAATCACATTAAAGAAGAAGGTTGGTTATAAAGTTATAGCTGGCGAAACGATTGCGATTCTTCATAGTAACCATCCTAATCCGACCGAATCTATGGTGAAATTAAAAGAAGCATATCACTACTCAAATACAAAACCCCAACCTCGACCATTAATCTATCAGATCATACAATAAAAGGATTGAATTCGGAGCTTATAAAACTTGAAATGGCATGTATGTTCTAACGCTGCTCCTAACCTTACGGCTTTCCATGAATAAACGGTAAGCAGGGAAGCTCGCTCTAAAGGATCAGATTATAGAACATACAAGCCAAGCTTATTAGGTTTGTATATTCCATTGGCAGCGACTTTTGGGAGTGTATACAGACAACGAAGTGCGTTGGAATATACAAACCTTTTTTTTATAAAAATATTTTTTAAAAATGGAATATTTCTCCTCAATGTGCGAACAATAACAAATAGAAAAAGGAGGAGTTAAAATGTGGAAAAAAAATATCATCATTGGAGTAATTAGTTTTCTTCTCTTTTCCTTACTCCCGACTCAACTGATTCATGCAGAAGAAATTAATTTGGCTCCAAATGCAAGATCTGCAATTTTAATTGACCAAGATACTGGTACGGTATTATTTGATAAAAATAGCCATGATCGTCTACCACCAGCCAGTATTACTAAAATTATGACCATGTTATTAATCATGGAAGCGATCGATACTGGAAAAATTACCTTTGATGATAAAGTACGAGTCAGTGAAAAAGCAGCTTCTATGGGAGGATCGCAAATCTTCTTAGAGGCTGGAGAAGAAATGACAGTCAGGGATTTATTGAAGGGAATTGCTATTGCTTCAGGTAATGATGCAACTGTTGCTATGGCAGAATACATTGCTGGCACAGAAGAAGAATTTGTTAAAATGATGAACAAAAAAGCTGAAGAATTAGGTTTAAAAGACACTCATTTTGTCAATACCAATGGTTTACCTGAAGAGAATCATTACACAACAGCTTATGATATTGCAGTCATGTCAAGAGAACTGCTAAAACATGAAAAAATCACAGAATTTACAGGTATCTATCAAGATTATTTACGAAAAGATAGTCATGAACCTTTTTGGTTAGTCAATACGAACCGTCTTGTTCGTTTTTATCAAGGTGTAGATGGCTTAAAAACAGGATATACGAGTGAAGCGAAATATTGTCTTGCTGCGACAGCTAAAAAAGGAACATTTCGCGTGATCGCCGTTGTAATGGGGGAACCTGACTCTAAAACAAGAAATAAAGAAGTATCAGAATTATTAGATTATGCGTTTAATCAATATAAAAATGAAGTCTTATATAAAAAGGATCAATTGGTTACCGATGTTGAAGTAAGTAAAGGATCGATTTCAACGATTCCGCTAAAAGCTCCTTATCAAATTGGGCTTCTATTAAAAAAAGGAGAAAAAACAGAAGACTTTGAACAAATATTATCGATTAAGGAGCAAATTCAAGCCCCAATTCAAAAAGGTGATGTTTTAGGAAAACTACAGATTGTGAAAGCCGGAAAAGTAATCAATGAGATACCTTTAATCGCTGCAGAAGAAGTATCGAAAGCGAATATTTTTCAAATGTTTAAGAAGGTATTACGAAAACAATTCTTAATTGATTAAAAATTGACTTAATATGACTTTTTTTGACAACGAGATGCCGCATAATGACGAGGTATCTCGTTTTTTTTGTACTTTTGTCATCTAGCAGGAACTTTGAAAGCAAAAGTAGAATTAAAGAAGACAAAATAAGGGAAGAAGGAGTGAACTACAGTCAATGAGTGTTCATATTGAAATGGAAATGGAAAAAAATACGTTAATTGTTCGCTTAAAAGGGGAATTGGATCATCACACTTCTGAGATGGTCCGGGAAAAAATTGAAAAAGAATTAGACAAAGGTATCGTTAATAATCTACTTTTGAATTTAGAACAACTCACTTTTATGGATAGTTCTGGTCTTGGAATGATCTTAGGAAGATATAAAAAAATTCGTCAACTTAAAGGGAAAATGTCAATTTGTTGTGTAAGACCAAGTATTTATAAGATTTTTGAATTATCGGGTTTATTTAAAATTCTGTCTGTTTACGATAATGAAGTTGAAGCATTAGAGTCATTGGGGGTGGCTTAATTGCTACATAATTATATGACTTTACAATTTGCAGCAAAATCCGAAAATGAGTCTTTTGCCCGTGTAGCTGTTGCTTCCTTTGTCTCACAAATAGATCCTACATTAGAAGAAATCGATGAAATCAAAACGGTTGTTTCAGAAGCTGTGACAAACGCCATCATCCATGGCTATGAAGAAAACCCTGAAGGATTAGTAACGATACATGTTGTGTTGAAAGATTCAATAGTAGAGATTACGATTGAAGATCAAGGAAAAGGGATAGAAGATATTGAGAAAGCTCTTCAACCGTTATATACGACTAAACCAGAATTAGAACGATCTGGAATGGGATTTACCATCATGGAAAATTTTATGGACGAGATGAAAGTAGAATCTAAAATCGGTAAAGGGACAAAAGTTTTTCTGCGAAAAAAGTTAAATTCCACTCGTAATGTTAGTTAGGGGTGAACATATGGAACTGGATACAAAAAACAATCAACACTCCTATCTAAGCGACGAAGAAATGAAAGAATTGATCATTAAAAGTCAAAATGGTGATCAAGAAGCAAAAGAGATCATCATCAATCATAATAAACGACTGGTTTGGTCTGTTGTTCAACGTTTTTTAGGTCGTGGCTATGAGGCGGATGATTTATTTCAAATTGGTTCTATTGGTTTGCTTAAAGCGATCGATAAGTTTGATATGTCCTTTGACGTTAAATTTTCCACTTATGCTGTCCCGATGATTATCGGCGAAATTCAACGATTTATTCGTGATGACGGAAGTGTTAAAGTAAGCCGATCGTTAAAAGAAACGGGGAATAAAGTAAGAAAGGTTAAAGATGAACTATCAAAAGAATTAGGGAGATTGCCTACGATAAAAGAAATTGCTGAAAAATTAGAAATTTCACCAGAGGATGTCGTATTTGCTCAAGAAGCGAGCCGTACACCATCGTCGATTCACGAAACGGTATTTGAAAATGATGGAGATCCCATTACGTTGATGGACCAAATTTCTGATGAATCGCAAGAGAAATGGTTTGATAAACTAGCTTTATACGAAGTGATACGAAATTTATCCCAACGGGAAAGGTTAATTGTTTATTTGCGTTATTTTAAAGATTATACTCAATCAGAGGTAGCAAAACGATTAGGGATTTCCCAAGTACAAGTTTCTAGATTAGAAAAAAAGATATTGTCAACGATCAAAGACCAGTTGGAATAATCCGAATGGTCTTTTTCTTTAGCATAAATTGGAATGAATGGTTTTTAAAAATTCTCTAACATACTAATAGAGATACAGATAAAAAAGAAAAGATTAAATTTAAAAAGGAGAGAATGATTGGTTTATGAGTACGGTTTATCTTCGCTTTCGTAATCGCCATTATGCAAAACCCGATGATTTGATTCTTTTAAAAGATATTGCCCAAATTGTTGCTCCAAAAGAACTAGAGGAAAAGATCAAACATTTACCTGTCCATCAAATTATACCTGAAGATAAACATTTAGTTGTCATAGATATGATGAAAGTGGTTAAGATATTAAAACAGAATTTTGATGTAGAAGTAAGGAATATTGGCCAACCAGAAATCATTGTTGAAATTCTTACCAAATCCATGATGAAAAAACCAAATTTTTTTGCTGTATTATTTGTTTGGATTCTTTTATTTATCGGTTCAGGGGTAGCGATCATGAATTTCCATCATGATGTTAGCATGCAGGAAGTACATCAACGGCTCTATTATTTAATCACAGGAGTTAAAAAGGACCATCCTCTTTTATTACAAATTCCTTATTCATTGGGTATTGGGCTTGGAATGATTCTTTTTTTTAACCATGTATTTAGAAAAAAAATTAATGAAGAACCAAGCCCTCTAGAAGTGGAAATGTTTTTGTATCAACAAAATTTGGATCAATATGTATTTCTGAATGAAAATACAGAAAATAGGAAGAGAATTTAAAAATGGCGAGTATGGGGCAAAATATTTTTGTCATCCTTGTAGGTTTTGCAGGAGGATTGGCCGTAGGAAGTGGGTTTGTGGCTTTTATCACCGTACTTGATATCATTCCAAGACTTACGCAAATGACAAAGGGTTTTGCTTATATTCCTTGGTTTCAAAGGGCACTAGTCGCTGGAGTAATGACATTTACTTGGATTGACTTAAGGGGAGTTATTTTCCATTTTCCTCAAATCATTTTGTCTTTTTTTGGATTATTTCATGGCATGTTTGTGGGTTTATTTGCCGCAGCCTTAACAGAAGTACTGAATGTTTTACCTATACTTGCAAAGCGACTCAATATGGCGGGTGCCATATTATTTCTTTTAATGGCAATGGTTTTTGGGAAAGTAACTGGTTCATTGCTACATTGGATGATTTATATACCAAAATAAAACAAAAGAAAAGAGGTGTAATGATGTCAAATTCAACAGGCAAAAAGAGAGAAGAAAATGAAGCAAAGCGTCAATATCAGCAAATGACACAACAACTCAGGCCACAACGTCCAGTTTTATTAAATAGCATTAAAGCGTTTATTGTTGGAGGATTGATCAGTTTATTGGGCCAATTTATCCAAAATATCTATATTCAATATTTCGGGTTTTCAAAAGAGAAGGCTGGAGATCCTACTGTTGCAACTTTAATTTTTATATCAGTTTTGCTAACAGGTTTAGGGGTTTATGATAAAATTGGTCAATTTGCAGGTGCTGGTTCTGCTGTACCAGTAACTGGTTTTGCCAATTCAATTGCTTCTGCTGCAATTGAGCACCGTTCGGAGGGATTTGTTTTAGGAGTTGGAGCAAATATGTTTAAATTAGCAGGCTCTGTCATTGTTTTTGGTGTTGTGGCCGCTTTTATTATCGGTCTAATCAAAACATTAGTAAAACTCATTTAGAAGGGGATACTTATGCAAAAACAATTGGGAAGAAGTACTTGGAAATTTGATGAAGTAAGAATTCTATCAAGTGCGGTTGTTGTTGGGCCAAAAGAGGGCCAAGGACCACTTGCTCAATATTTTGATGTAATTCATGAGGATCCTTATGTTGGCCAAGAAACATGGGAGAAAGCTGAACGAAAGCTTTTTGAAGAAGCTGTTGATTTAGCGATAGAAAAGTCAGGATTAACCAATAATCAAATCGACTTGATGGTGGCTGGAGATTTATTAAACCAAATTATCTCAGCATCGTTTACAGCTCATTATACACAGATCCCATATCTGGGAGTGTATGGAGCGTGTTCCACTTCAATGGAATCTTTAGCACTTGCAGCTTCTTTCGTTGAAGGTGGTTTTGCCAATTACGTTCTTTCTGGTTGTAGTAGTCATAATTCTACGGCAGAAAAGCAGTATCGCTATCCAACAGAATATGGTGGACAAAAACCACCTTATGCCCAGTGGACAGTAACGGGGGCTGGTGTTGCTGTTGTTGGAAAAGGAAAAGTAGGGCCAAAAGTTACGTATGCAACGATAGGAAAAGTAATCGATATGGGAATTAAAGATCCTTTTGATATGGGTTCGGCAATGGCACCAGCGGCCGTATATACGATTGCTACACATTTTAAAGATACGGGACGAACTCCTAATGATTATGATTTAATCGTGACAGGCGATCTGGCAGGGGTTGGTTATCCATTAGCAAAGCAAATGTTATTAGAACAAGGATATGATATGTCAAAAGTTTATAATGACTGTGGGTTAATGATTTACTCTCAAGATCAAAATGTTTTTGCTGGTGGAAGTGGTTGCGCTAGCAGTGCTTCTGTCACATACGGATATATTATGAATCAAATGAAAAACAAGAAATTAAACAAGGTTCTGGTCGTTGCAACTGGGGCACTTTTAAGTCCAATTTCATATCAACAGGGTGAATCGATTCCTTGCATAGCTCATGCTGTAGCAATTGAAAATGAGGAGGATTAAAAAGTGGGAACATATTGGACAGCTTTTCTAGTGGGTGGTCTTATCTGTGTGATCGGACAATTGATGATGGATTTAACGAAGATGACTCCTGCACATGTCATGTCAACTCTAGTTGTTGCAGGTGCAATATTAGATGGTTTGGGTTTATATGAACCGTTAATCAAATTTGCTGGCGCTGGTGCAACCACACCAATTACGAGTTTTGGAAATGCATTGGTCCATGGCGCACTTGCTGAAGCAGAACAAAATGGATTAGTTGGGATTATTACTGGTATATTTGAGGTCACCAGTGCAGGTATATCATCAGCAATTGTTTTTGGATTTTTTGCTGCTTTAATTTTTAAACCAAAAGGGTAATGAGTGGTTTGATGAGCAAAAAGAGAAGAGTCATTTTTATCACAGATGGGGATATCGTCGCTAAAGAAGTGATTGAAGAAGTGGCAAAGACCATTGGTGGCCGTTGTATTTCCCGTTCTGCCGGCAATCCAACCCCTTATAATGGTTCACAATTAGTGGAAATGATAAAACAAACCCCATATGACCCGGTTCTTATTATGTTTGATGATAATGGACAGGGGAATAAAGGAGAAGGGGAAAAAGCAATGGAATTTATTGCAAAACATCCGGATGTGGAAGTATTAGGTGCTATCGCTGTTGCTTCAAATACAAAATACGTTGAAGGCACAACCGTTGATTTTTCTGTAGATCGAAATGGAAGAATTGTGGAAAGTGGTGTGAATAAAGATGGGGAAACGGTGGGAGGGCCACTTCGAGTTTATGGGGATACAGTTGATATCTTAGACAAATTAGATATTCCAGTGGTAATTGGAATTGGTGATATCGGAAAAATGGGTGGACGAGATCATGTAAAATATGGTTCTCCAATCACTTTAAAGGCGATACAAACCATTTTAGATTGGGGGGTACAGCGTGAAAAAGGGAATGAAAATTAAAAGCAAAAAAGTAAATGATAAAAAAGGCCAAGAAACAGATGTTGTTGATACAATGGAAGAAAGTTTAAAGAATACGATTCACATTTCTAAAGATCTAGAAGCAAATAAAAAAATATTGAATGAAAAGCTTGGCATAGGTGAAAGTTTTGATTTAGTATGTCGAGAAATGAATTTTGGCGGTAAGGATTTTGCTCTTTATTTTGTCAATGGTTTTGCTAATTCTGAGATTATGACTCAGATCTTAAAAGAATTGGCCAATTTAAAACGGGAAGATTTAGTTCCAAATGTTTTAAAACATTTAATTGAAAGATATGTTTCCCATATTCAAGTGAAAAAATTGAAGATGATCAACGAAGCAAATGATAATATTTTATCTGGTCAATTGGTAATGTTAATCGATGGTGAGGAAGAGGGGTTAGTGATTGATGTTCGAAGTTATCCCGGAAGGCCCCCTCAGGAGCCTGATACAGAAAGAGTTGTACGTGGTTCAAGGGATGGATTTACAGAAACGCTACTTGTTAATACAGCATTGACGAGAAGAAGAATTCGTGACGAAAGATTAAGAATGGAAATTCAACAAGTAGGTGAACGATCAAAGACAGATGTTTGTATCGCATATTTAAAAGACGTTGCTGATCCTGGTTTAGTGAAATTAGTGAAACAAAAAATACAGGAAATCAGTATCGATGGTCTTCCTATGTCGGAAAGAACTCTAGATGAATTTTTAATCGGAAAAAGTTGGACCCCTTATCCCCTTGTTCGTTATACCGAACGGCCTGATGTTGCTTCACAGCATTTGTTAGAAGGACATGTACTGATTTATGTGGATAGCTCTCCTGGGGTGATTATCACACCGACAACGTTTTTTCATCATGTTCAACATGCAGAAGAATCAAGACAAAATCCAGTTACTGGTACATATATTCGCTGGATTCGTTTCTTAGGTGTTTTAATTTCTTTATTTTTATTACCCTTATGGTTAATTTATGTTTTTGAACCTGATTTACTTCCTCATTCATTACAATTTATCGGTCCAAAGGATACATCAAAAATACCCATTTTCTTTCAATTTTTATTTGCTGAATTAGGGCTCGATTTAATGCGCATGGCAGCTGTGCATACACCAACACCTCTTGCGACTGCGATGGGGTTAATCGCTGCTGTTTTAATAGGAGAGGTTGCGATAAAGGTCGGTTTTTTTGTTCCTGAAGTTATCCTTTATCTTTCCATTGCAGCAATTGGGATGTATGCGACACCAAGTTACGAGTTAGGATTAGCGAACAAAATAGCTAGATTAATTTTTCTTATAGCAGTATATTTGTTTAAGGTTCCTGGATTTGTACTTGCGACGACTCTTTGGATCGTTATCTTAGCAACTACCCGCTCCCTTAATACCCCGTACCTTTGGCCCTTTATTCCTTTTAATTTTCACGCGATGATGAATATTTTGTTTCGAAAACCTACTCCATTTATGAACAAACGACCAAGTCTGGTTCATCCGCAAAACCAAAATCGTCAATAATTCATAATTGAAAAATAAAAATCATTATGATATATTCACATATTAATACGATTAAGTCTTTCTAACATACAAAAAAGGATGGGGAGAGCAATTATGTATTTAACTGGTTCGAGTAAAGTCAATGAAAAACAACATCTAGAAATTGGCGGTGTAGATACCGTTGAACTTGCAAAAAAATTTGGAACCCCTTTGTATGTATTAGATGAGTGGGAAATCAGAAGGCGAATGAGAGAATTTGTTGGGGCTTTTAAAGAACTAAATGTATCTTTCCAAGTTGCTTATGCTAGTAAAGCTTTATGCACGAAAGCGATCTGTTATATTGCTGATGAAGAAGGTTTATCATTAGATGTTGTCTCTGGCGGAGAATTATATACTGCATTATCAGCAGGTTTCCCAAAAGAACGGATCCATTTTCATGGGAATAACAAGACGTTAGAAGAGATCGAAATGGCGGTCGATCAGGAAATTGGGGCTTTTGTGATTGATAATTTTTATGAAATTGAATTAATTGAGAGAACAGCGAAGGAAAAAGGAAAAGTAGTGAAAGCCTTAATCCGTGTCAGCCCTGGGATTGAAGCCCATACCCATGAATATATTCAAACAGGTCAGGAAGATTCTAAATTTGGTTTTAATCTCTTTGATCAAGCGCAAGAAGCGGTAAAAAGAGTGATGCAATCGAAGCAAATTAAACTTTTAGGATTTCATTTTCATATTGGATCACAAATTTTTGATATGGAAGGATTTGATAAAGCAATCGAACGAATCGCTGATTTTTATCAACGATTGAAAGAACAGTATCAGATGGAATTTCCGATCTTAAATACGGGTGGCGGTTTTGGTATCCGCTACACAGATGAGGATCAACCTCTACCCATTCGTAGTTACGTCCATGCTTTAGTTGAATTTGTAAAAAATCATTTCAACGCGCGGAACTTAACATTCCCTGAAATCTGGATTGAACCTGGTCGAAGTATTATTGGGGAAGCAGGTACAACCCTTTATACAATAGGTTCGAATAAGACAATCCCTCATATTCGCAAATATGTTGCTGTGGATGGGGGAATGATGGATAATCCACGACCGGCTTTGTATCAAGCCAAATATGAGGCTGTTATCGCGAACAAGATGAATCACACGAATACAGAAAAGGTATCGATTGCTGGAAAAGCTTGCGAAAGCGGAGATATGTTAATTTGGGATATTGAACTACCCAAGCCCGAGCCTGGAGACATACTAGCGGTTTTTTCCACTGGAGCTTATAATTATTCGATGGCAAGTAATTATAATCGGGTACCACGACCAGCTATGGTTTTAGTTAAAGATGGGAAAGCAGATCTCATTGTACGCAGAGAAAGTTACGATGATCTTATTCAATACGATCTTGTCCCTGAAAGATTAAAATCTAAGAAAATGATTCAATCGAAATAAATCATCGATAGAATAGGTAGGGAAGTATGTCATATCAGGTAAAATTAGATACCTTTGAAGGCCCATTAGACCTTTTATTACACCTCATTGATCAAGAAGAAATGGATATTTATGATATTCAAATCTCCAAAATTACTGATCAATATCTGGAATATTTAGATACAATGCAAACGCTGCAACTAGACATAGCAAGCGAGTTTTTGGTAATGGCTTCTACTTTATTATCAATCAAAAGTAAAATGTTACTCCCAACACGAAATGAGCATTCCTTCCAAGGTTCGTTAAGTTTAGTAATTGAAGAGGAAGATCCAAGAGACGAATTAATTCGACGCTTAATTGAGTATAAAAAATTCAAAGAAGTGTCCTTTTTTTTAAAGGAAAAAGAAATCTCAAGAAGTAAAATCTTTACAAAGGCTCCAAGCGATCTTTCGCTTTTTATAGAAACGGAAGAAGTAAATCCAGTAGAAGGAATTAATATTTATCATTTAATCGAGGCTTTTCAAAAAGCATTAAAACGATATTCCTATAAAGATCCCATTACAAGACTAAAACGTGAAGAAATCTCGATTAAAGATCGAATGAACCATATTTTACAAATGCTTCAATCAACAAAACATGATCTTTTCTTTTCGGACCTTCTAAAAGACATAACCGATCGATCAGATATTGTGGTTACTTTTTTAAGTCTATTAGAGTTGATCAAGCAAAAGCAAATTATTTGTATACAAAAAAACCCTTTTGATGATATTATCATTCGTTATTCCCCGCCGTATATAAGAGGAGGGAATATTCATGGATTATAATAAGATCAAAGCAGCGATAGAAGGATTGCTTTTTGTTGTAGGAGATGAAGGAATTGAAGCAAAACAACTGGCAGAAATTCTTGAAATGGATGTAGAGACAATCGAAGATATAATATACGATATGCAAGCAGATTTCAGAAGAGAAAATCGAGGATTGCAAATTATTCAAATGGCGAACTTATATCAATTGACAACATTACCTGAACATGCGATCTATCTCGAAAGGTTAGCAGCCTCGCCTACCCATGCTACTCTTTCACAGGCTGCGTTAGAAACGTTATCGATTATCGCTTATAAACAACCCATTACCCGTTTAGAGATTGAAGAAATTAGAGGAGTTAAATCAGAAAAAGCAATCAATACTTTAATGAGTAAAGGATTAATTAAAGAAGTGGGGCGTATGGAGGGAGTAGGACGTCCTATATTATATGGAACAACGAGAGAATTTCTTAATTACTTTGGTCTAAAGGATATAGATGAATTACCACCTTTGCCAGAAGACGTTACCGTTGATGAAGAAGAAGAGATCGATTTATATAGACAAGAAAAATCAGAAAATTGAGGCTTCTATAGCCTCTTTTTTTTGTATTCAATTCATAAGAATGGCGAATACTACCAATGGGTGATAAATGAATGAATAGATTATTATGGATCATTCTTATTTTATTGATCTTTTTCTTTTTTATCCTAATCTCAGATATTAAGATTCTTATTCGTGTGAAAAAAGAAGATAAAAATGATCGAATTGAAGTCGATGGGTGGATGTTATACCACATGATCCATATTCGGAAGACAGTACCATTAATCATTTTTGAATCATCAGATGAAGGAGTAAAATATAAAAGCCATTCTAATCTTCCCCATCAGCAGAAAAAAAAAGATCGCATTACGAAAAAAAAGATCAAAAAATGGCAATGGAATGTTTCTAAATTGTTATCGCAAGTTCAGGACTTTTACGGGGCTTTTAAGAGCTTTCTAAAAAAAGTTCATATTGATCGACTGAAATGGGAGACAAAAATTGGACTAGATGAAGCTTTTTTAACAGCGATTTCAGCGGGAATGATTTGGAGTATAAAAGGCATCTTTTTAGGATTTCTTTCCAAATATCTAATTTTAGACGATAAACCTAGTATTCATGTGAGGCCAATGTTTAATCAATCCTTTTTTCATACATATATAGAGGCGGCATTTCACTTTAGAATGGGAGTTGTGGTTTGGTTTGGAATCAAAGTTATAATCCGATTGTTTAAAACATGGTTAAAAAAAACGTAAACATTTGTTTATCTTATCAAAAAGTACATAGTTTCAAAAACGATGGGTAATTATATACATATGAATCCTTAAAAGGGTGTAAAGGAGGTATCTGAATTGCAAGAACATCCTATACAAGGTTTAATGAAAACTGCAATGGAAAATCTAAAGGAAATGGTAGATGTGAATACAATCGTAGGGGAACCCGTTGAAACCCCTGATGGAACAGTTATACTCCCCATTTCTAGGGTAGGCTTTGGTTTTGCTGCGGGTGGAAGCGAATTTCGATTTGAAGACGATACCGCTTTGCAAACCAATTCAACGAAACAAAATGAAAAACCATTTGGTGGTGGGAGTGGTGGAGGGGTTTCCATCTCGCCAGTCGCATTTCTTGTGGTTGGAAAAAACGGGGTTCAATTACTTCCCCTTGATTCAGAAACACATCTTTATCAGAAATTAATGGATCTAGCACCACAAGTGATTGACAAAATACAAAATGCACTAAAATCGAAAAATAGTGAAAAGTCAAGTCAAAACCAAAATCCTACAACCAACCAAACAAATATCATTGTATAAAAGCGCATTTTATTGCGCTTTTTCCTTTAGTGAATGTGAAAATCATACCGACTAAAAATTCACATATATATTGTAATAGACAAGTTAGGAGGAAAATCATGTTTTTTACAATCAAAAGGAGCTTCATTGTTGTTACTATTTTTCTACTTTTGTTGTTTCCAAAGTCCGTATTTGCCAATTCAAATCAACTTGGATTAAGTGCACAAAGTGCCGCTTTAATCGATGTGAATAGTGGTAGGATATTATACGAAAAAAACGGAGATCAAAAAATGAGAATTGCCAGCCTAACGAAAATTATGACGGCTATAGTTGCCATTGAAAATGGAAATCTAAAAGAGATGGTCACAACAAGTGACCATGCTTTTGGCACAGAGGGATCATCGATTTATTTAAAAAAAGGAGAAAAATTAACATTAGAAGATATGTTATATGGGCTGATGTTACGTTCTGGAAATGACGCAGCGGTTGCGATTGCTGAGCATATCGGCGGCTCGGAAGAAGGGTTCGTCTTTATGATGAATCAAAAAGCTGCTGAATTAGGGATGGCGAGGTCACGATTTATGAATCCGCACGGTTTAGACCATAAAGAACATTATTCCACAGCAAAAGATATGGCGATCTTAACCGCTTATGCATTGAAAAATCCAGTATTTAAAAAAATCGTGAGTACGAAAGTTAAAACCGCTCCTTTAGCTGATGAATCATGGGATCGAAAATGGGTAAATAAAAATAAATTATTGCGTATGTATGAGTATGCTGATGGTGTAAAAACAGGGTATACCAAATTAGCAAAAAGATGTCTAGCCTCTTCGGCTACAAAAAACGGTGTACAATTAGCAGCAATAACCTTAAATGCACCAGATGATTGGAACGACTCCATTCGACTGTTAGAATATGGATTTCAAGAATACGTTCAAACCCCAATTGTTCAAACGAATCAAGTGATCAAAAAAATAAAATTGGATGATGAAGAGAAAAATATTGTACCCGTTAGGGATTTTATCTATCCATTAAAATCTGGAGAAGAAAAGCAGATAAAAAAAGTGATCGAACTGTATCAACCTGATCAAAAGATTGTGGATAGTCATTTAATTGGTAAGATCAAAATTTATTTCAACCAAAAATTTATTGGTGCAGTACCATTACAAATTAAGGAAGAGGAAGAAACGTTATCTAAAACAATGAAAAGCGTATGGAGAAGAGTATGGAAAGGGGATTAACGGTTGGTTAACTGGATTTGGTTGTCATTTATTTTGTTTGGCATTGTTACAGCAGCATTACAGGGGAATATGGAGGCGTTAAATCAAGCGATTTTTGAGGGAGCAAAAACAGGAGTCACTGTTAGTTTTGGATTAATTAGCATCTTGGTTTTTTGGTTAGGAATGATGAAAATTGCTGAAGAAGCTGGCTTGTTAGCATGGATAAGCCGACTTCTTCGCCCTTTTGTCCATTGGTTATTCCCAGAACTACCTAAAAATCATCCAGCCGTCGGATATATTTTGTCAAATATGACGACAAACATTTTTGGGCTTGGTAACGCAGCAACGCCAATGGGAATTAAAGCTATGCAAGAATTACAAAAATTAAATAAAGAGAAAGATAAGGCATCTCCTTCAATGGCCACATTGTTAGCGATTAACACATCAAGTATTACCATTATCCCCACAACAATTATATCCGTACGTATGACCTACCATTCAGCAAATCCAACGGAAATTGTCAGTACGACCTTATTTGCGACAACATGTTCTACAATTGCTGCACTGTTATTAGATCGTTATTATCGAAAGAGATATCGTTAAATGTCTAATGGGAAGAGGGTTATACAATGCAATCTTTAATTACTTCTATTTCAATATGGATCATACCAGGACTGATCAGTTTAATCATGGTCTTTGCCATATGGAATCGTATACCTGTTTATGAAACATTTGTAGAAGGTGCCAAAGAGGGTTTTGTTACAGCAATGAAAATTATGCCACATTTAGTGGGAATGATGGTTGCGATTACGATTTTTCGCGAGTCAGGCGCTTTACAAATGATCATGAACTTTCTTGAACCTATTTTTGATTGGCTTCATTTTCCAAAAGAAGTTTTTCCTTTAGCAATAATGAAACCGCTAAGTGGAACGGGATCATTAGCGATCGCAACAGATCTGATTGCTCGTTACGGCCCAGACTCTTATATTGGTCGGTTAGCTTCAACCATGCAAGGGAGTGCAGATACAACTCTATTTATCGTAACCGTTTATTTCGGTGCAGTTGGTATAAAAAAAGTAGGTTATTCTATTAAGGTAGGGTTATTTGCAGATTTAGTAGGAATTATTGCTTCCTTTATCATTGTTTCTTTGTATTTTTGAATTTCAAAGCCTTAAAAATGAAGTTGATTGAAGAATAATAAAAATATGTGATAAACTGAACATAGTAAATGATTTAGAATAAAGTAGGGATGATCTTGCAACGTTTACAAAAAGTGATTGCTGAAGCGGGAATTTCCTCAAGAAGAAAAGCAGAGCAATTAATTATCAATGGACAAGTTATGGTGAATGGGAAAATTGTTACAACACTCGGAGTTAAAGTAGATCCAGATCGTGATCAAATTATAGTTAACGGGAAAAAGATTAAATCACATCCGAAAAAAGTGGTCGTATTATTAAATAAACCAAAAAAAGTCATTACCAGTATGAAAGATCCTCAAGGGAGAAAAACTGTTGTTGATCTCATTCATATTTCAGAAAGAATTTATCCTGTTGGAAGATTAGATTATGATACCGAGGGTTTATTATTATTAACAAATGACGGGGAATTAGCGAACCGTTTAATGCACCCTCGATACGAATTAGATAAAACTTACGAAGCAATTGTAGATGGCAATCCAAAAGAGTTTGAATTAGAGCGACTAAGAAAAGGAATTCAATTAGAAGATGGTCTTACATCCCCAGCAAAAGTTGAGAAAATAACCATAAATAAAAAGAATCAAGCGAAGATAAAAATTACGATCCACGAAGGGCGAAACAGGCAGGTAAGAAGAATGTTTCAAGCCATTGGTTATTCTGTTATCCATTTAAAAAGAGTTCAATATGGTTTTCTTACATTAAAAGGTGTATCGGTAGGCCAATATCGTTTTTTAAACGAAGAAGAGATTTGTCGGTTAAAACAGCTAGTTTCCTTATCATGTAAAGAGAAAGAAAGATAGTCTATTTTAACAAAATCAGATAAAATTTGTTGTAAGGAAAGCATTGAGAGGTGAAACGAATGGATCAAGAAAGGGAATATACAATTTTAGTTGTTGATGACGAAGAGAGAATCCGTCGTTTATTAAAAATGTATTTAGAAAGAGAAGGTTATAAGATTGATGAAGCAGAAGATGGAGATACTGCTTATTCAAAAGCGATGCAATTTGATTATGATTTAATTATCCTTGATCTCATGTTACCCGGAATGGATGGAATTGAAGTGACCAAACTGATTCGAGAGACAAAGTCGACACCGATCATTATGTTAACGGCAAAAGGTGAAGAATCAAACAAAGTTCAAGGTTTTGAGGTAGGTGCCGATGATTATGTAGTAAAACCTTTTAGCCCGAGAGAAGTTGTCTATCGAGTCAAAGCAGTATTAAGACGTGCATCAGCAACAGCATATTTAACAACCAGCAAGAATATTACATCGAATGTGATTGTGTTAGATGACTTAGTGATTGACAATGATGCCCATCGTGTTACTGCTTCTGGTGTTGAAGTGAATTTAACTCCAAAAGAATATGAACTATTATATTATTTAGCGAGTTCGCCCGATAAAGTATTTAGTCGTGAAGAATTGCTCCATGACGTATGGAATTATGAATTCTTTGGTGATCTCCGGACAGTTGATACCCATATTAAAAGACTTAGAGAAAAATTAAATAAGGTATCACCAAAAGCTGCAAAAATGATCACGACTGTTTGGGGCGTAGGATATAAATTAGAGGTGCAAAAATAAGTGATTTTCCGCAAAGTGGTTGGAAAATTATGGATGACAATTGTTGGACTTGTTACCGTCATTTTATTGTTACTTAGTTTGTTTCTCATTCAATATTTCGATCACTATTATTATTTAGAACAATCCAAAAATCTGTCCAAGTTAGCATACAAAATATCAGAAACTTTGCAAGCACACCCAGAACGAAAAAATACAGTAAGTACAACGAAAGAGTTGGTAGAAGCTTATGATATTCATTTGATTGTGGTTGAATTACCTTCAAAGAAAGAACATACCGATACACCAATCAAGCTTCGCTCCATCATTCCGAAAGAAGAATTGAATCTTATTTATTCTGGTAAAGAATTGATTACTCGAATTAGTTATAAAACCTATCAAAATATAAAAACTGATCATGAAAAAAGTGATCTTTTAGTGGTATCTGTTCCGATTAAAAGGGATCAGAAACTTATCGGTGCTACTGTTTTATATCAATCCCTGGATATTGTGAATCAAACTACCAACGATTTTAAGAAAATTATTTTTGCATTTGCAGCTGTAGGCTTTATCATTGTTACTTTTTTTTCATTTTTCTTATCTACAAAAATAACTGTGCCGATTCGACAAATGCAAAAAGCAGCCAATCGAGTCGCTCAAGGAGATTTTAACATTCGTATAAATGTTCGAACCAATGATGAAATTGGCGATTTAGGAAAAAGTTTTAATCAAATGGCTAGTCAATTAGAACAGACAGTAAAAGATCTATCAACAGAAAAAGAAAAATTATCTAATATTTTAAAGAGTATGGCAGATGGTGTGATCACCATGAACCCAAATGGGGAAATAATAATGACCAACCCACCCGCTAAAAAACTATTAAATACTTACCATTTTGGAAATCACCTTTATGACTCTTTAAAAGAAATGTTAAATGATATTCTTTTAAAAAAAGAGGTCAATTTGTCTAAAGATTTGCAAATTAATGGCAGAATTATATCCGTTATCATGACCCCACTTTATTCTGGTCAAGTCATTATTGGGGCAGTTACGATTTTACAAGATGTTACTTATGAACGAAAGTTAGACAAACTTCGCAAAGATTTTTTAGCAAATGTCTCTCATGAATTAAGAACACCGATTTCTATGCTTCAAGGTTATAGTGAAGCGATTATTGATGGAATCGCACAAACCGATGAAGAAATAAGGGAACTAGCTCAAATCATTTATGATGAATCATTACGAATGGGCCGATTAGTGAATGAATTATTAGATTTGGCAAAAATGGAATCAGGTAATCTTCATCTACAATATTGCGAAACGGATATGAACAAACTAATTAAAAAAATCATTCGTAAATTTTCTAATATTGCCAAAGAACATGAAATTAAATTGAATAGTGAAGTGGATGTAGGTCTTTCTAATGTTGTCATTGATCCAGACAGGATTGAACAAGTATTAACCAATTTGATTGACAACGCATTACGACATACCAAGAAAGATGGAAAGATCACGATTAAAGCGAAGAAAAAATCAATTAGTGAGATGTTAATTGAGGTTTCTGATACTGGAGTTGGGATTCCTGAAGAAGATTTACCTTTTGTTTTTGAACGTTTCTATAAAGCGGACAAAGCAAGAACAAGGGGATCGGGTACAGGGTTAGGATTATCCATTGTTAAAAATATTATTCAAGCCCACGGTGGTACTATTTCTGTTTCGAGCAAAATTGGACAAGGTACGACATTTTCTATGGTATTACCCACTCATAATTTAGTGAATTCATTTTGATTTCGTCGAAAAAAGAATGAAAATCTTGTTTAACGTGAAACAATTACGTTGCTATTTAACAGAGGTTTGTATATTCCTATTAGCGTTGGAATATATAAACCTTTTTTATTTAGTTTATTTAGGCACTTATAAAAAAACTAAGACATATTATTGTATAAGTAGAGGAAAGGGAAGGAGGGTAAAATCGTTGAAATATATCGTAAAAAAAGGGGATACATTATATAAAATTGCGAATCGTTTTGGTTTAACAGTAAATGGGTTATTTGTAGCTAATCCAATGTTGGAAAGAGATGCATATATCTATCCTGGACAAGTGATTATCATTCCTGATACCTATGTAATGGAATATTCTATTCAACGAGGAGACACATTATTTAGCATTGCAGAGAAGTTTGATTTAAGGCTTGATCATTTAATAAGGGCAAATCCGCAAATCGTAAACTCAAATCAAATCAATGTTGGACAGATCATATATATTCCCAAAAGCAGATCCTATGATATTGTCCAAACAAATCAAGAATATAGTTATGATGACCTTGTTTCCAATATTGAGACACTTAAACAAAAATATCCTTTTCTTCATACGGAAATCATCGGTTCATCGGTAATGGGAAAATCGATTTATGCCATACGTTTAGGTACAGGTGAAAAGGAAGTTTTTTATAGTGGGGATTGGCATGCCAATGAATATTTAACAGCGCCTTTATTAATGAAATTTGTTGAAGATTATGTAAAAGCTTATGTGCATAAGAGAACCATTAGAGGTTATGACATTCAATATCTTTATAATCATACCTCGATCTGGATCGTACCTATGGTCAATCCTGATGGTGTTGAATTAGTGGTTGAAGGAATTACACCATCTCATCCATTTTACCAAAGTGTACTGAAAATCAATTCGGGATCCAAAGATTTTCGAGGTTGGACAGCAAACATTCGCGGAGTCGATTTAAATCATCAGTGGCCGGCAGATTGGGAAGAAGAAAATGCAAGAAGTCCTCAAGTCTCTTCACCTAGAAAATATGGGGGTCCTCGCCCATTATCTGAACCAGAAGCGATTGCTGTTTATGAATTCACGCGAAAACATAATTTTCGAATGGTCATCGCGTTTCATTCTCAAGGTCAAGAGATTTATTGGGGATTCAAAGGACTGGAACCTTCCGAATCGGAAAGAATTGTGAATCGCTTTGCTGTTTTAACTGGTTATACACCAGAAAGTACGGCATATAGTGCGGCTGGTTATAAAGACTGGTTTATCCAAGAATATAGTAGGCCAGGGTTTACGGTCGAAGTAGGACTTGGAATTAATCCTTTACCAGTTAGCCAATTTCCAAAAATTTATAGAGAAAACCTTTCCTTACTACTAGAAGCACCATTATTATAAATATAATATATTATAAAAATAAAAGAAAAAAGAGTTCATCTGAAATATTGATGAACTCTTTTTTAACATTATTTACCTTCATTGTATCTAGCCACGCACTCTTCGTATAACTTAATCGCCTCTTCCTTATCTTTCCATCCTTCAATGATCGTTTTCTTATTTTCTAAGTCTTTATAAACTTTAAAGAAATGCTCGATCTCTTTTAATTTATGGGAAGGAACATCATTGATAGAATTGATCTCTTTAAATCGAGGATCATCAACAGGAACAGCAAGTAGCTTTTCGTCTTGACCTTTATCATCAGACATAATTAAAACCCCAATTACCCGAGAAGGAATGACACAACCAGGAAAAGTAGGGAAAGAAGTCAATACTAAGATATCTAATGGATCTCCATCAAGTGCTAGGGTGTTTTCTAGATAGCCATATTCTGTGGGATAATGTACAGCAGAGTAAAGTACTCGATCTAAACGAAATACACCTTTTTCTTTGTCAAATTCATATTTATTTTGGCTACCTGTCGGGATTTCGATAAATGCATCTACAATTAATTCTTTTGACATGAATGTTCCTCCTATGTATTAAAATATTTTTTAGAAATATTATAGCAAGTATGGTAAAAAATGAAAAGTTTATGAAAAAACCACCTAGTTTCTAGGTGGTTATGTAGCCATACTAAATTGAGAAATTTAAACTATTCCTCAATTTTAATCGAATCAGTTGGACAACCTTCTGCAGCATCACGAACATCATCTTGTAATTCTTCAGGAATCTCAGCTGTTCCTTGGTTATTATCTAAGATGTTATATGCAATACCATCATCATCGTAATCAAATACATCAGGAGCAGTTGCACCGCAAGCACCACAAGCGATACATGTCTCTTTATCTACCCAAGTTTTCATTTTTTCACCTCCTATATCAGGTTAAGTGCCTTGTCCACTTCCTTTTTTTATTTTAGAATGACTTTAACGAGATTGCAAGTAAGATTTCATATTTTATTAAACAAAATTAAAACCGTTTTCTTTTTAAAATAATCCTTTGCTATAAATGTTCTGCAAATATGGTGTTAAAAACTTCTTTATCAATATTTTGGTTATTTTACGTAGTTCTTTATACCAAACTGTTTAAAAAAATAAAGGGTCCAGGTTGAAAAAAGGATGAATGATATGCCTAAATTGAAGAAGATTTCAATTGAAGAATTAGATACACAAACCCTATTGATAAATCTATATTTAACACAATTTATTACCTTGATGATTGGTTTTTTATTATATTATTTTATTTACCATCTTCACCCTATTGCAGTCATCTTACAAGTAGTTATTCCGGAAATTGGAATACATTCATTCTTGTATGGTTGCGTATTTAGTTTGATTGTAATTTTAATTGATTTGATCCTTACGAATACCGTTCCAAAAGAATGGATCGATGACGGGGGGATTAATGAAAAAATCTTTAGCAATATCCCTATTTGGCAAATTGGAATCATTGCATTGATTGTGAGTTTTTCAGAGGAATTATTATTCCGTGGAGTGCTTCAAAGTTTAATAGACAATGCTCTTACTAGTTTTCTTTTTACTATGATCCATTTTCGTTACTTGAAAAAATGGATTCTTACCATTGAAACTTTTCTGATCAGTTTGGGTTTAGGTTTTTTATTAACCCATTGGGGGTGGTTTAGTAATTTTATCGCTCATTTTCTTATTGACCTTCTTCTAGGTATTTTATTGCGAAGGGAAGCTTTGAAAAAGTCATAGGAACATGTTGTATATGAAGGATTCCCGCTAATTATGTCGAATAAATAAATCGACCAACTTTTTAGAGATTTAATGATTAACCTTTGGGGGTGAATCATGGAACAACAATTTCGACAGGAAGAATGGTTTAGCCACCCATTGCCACCAAGAAGTACAGTACATCGAAAAGATAATAAAAAAAAGAAGGTGCCTTTGAGCACAAAAAAGTGGAATTCATTGCAAATTATCGTTTTTCTTTTTATCTTTTTAATTATTGGAACGGCTTATGGAGTTTATCAATATGGAAAAACAAAAGAAGTAATGAATCAAAGAACACCTATTAATCCTTCTATTTTGCAAGGTTCACAAGAAACTGGAGACCCCAATCATCAAAGTAAAAATATAAATCAATCACGGCTGTCTCAAGAATATTCTGAAAATGATTCTAAAACAAAAAATATACAACCGTTAAATCAAGATTTAGAGAAATCTTATACAAATGAAAAACCGATTCGGCCAATGATTCTCCATCTAGTCCAATCTGGAGAAACAATGTTTCGCATTTCTTTAAAGTATTATAAAACGGGGAGATATGCAGAAAAGTTAGCTAAGTATAATCAAATTAAAGATTTTTCAAAACTTGAAACAGGTTCTACCTTAAAAATTCCGGACATTAAAGAACTGACTCAATTCAGTAAAAATACACCATAAATATAGTAAATAAGACACCAATTTTAGATCCTTGACTATAAAGGATCTTTTTTTATGGATTAAAATGTTTTTATTTTAATAAAAAAACTGTTTCAATTTTAAAATTGAATCTGTTATATATCTGATTCATCTCCTTTTAAAAATTAAGTAATAATAAAAAATGGCTCTACACAAGTATTTTCACTATGATCGTGTTGTTAATTAAGATTCTTAAATTTTTTTTAATAAACTGTTGCTATATATTTTTTGAACTGTTATAATCGAAATGTAAACATTTTATATTTCATACTTTTACGAAAATACTGAATGTAACACGAGAAAATAAAACATTTGTTACATTCTTTTTCAGAAAACTGTTTTAATTTGATCATTGGGGTAAGGAGGTTTCTGTCATGTCGAAGCTACCTATTAAAAACGAACTTGGATTTTTTGAAATTCGTTTAGAATCCATTGGAGGACTTGGTGCTCATCTGGCAGGTAAGATGTTAGCAGAAGCTGGAGTGCTTGGATTAGGATTATACGGTTCCCATTTTTCATCATATGGCTCCGAGAAAAAAGGTTCACCGGTAAAGTCTTATGTAAGATTTGGTGAAAGAGAAATCCGTGCAAGTAGCCCAGTTGAACGTCCCCATATTGTCGGGGTCTTTCATGAAAATCTTTTTAAAACCATTGATGTTGCAAACGGTTTATATCCTGATGGCGTTATTATTGTGAATACAACAAAAACTCCTGAAGAAATTCGTGAAAGATTTAATATTAAATCAGGTACAGTAGCTGTTGTTGATGCATTAGGCATTGCTGTTGAGGAAAAAACACGGGTAAATACTGCAATGTTGGGTGCTATTTTCCGTGTGGCTGATTTCTTAGATCCAGAAGCGATGAAAAATGTCCTTCGCGCTACATTTGAAGAAAAGTATCCTCAACTTGTTGATGCAAATATCCGTACCTTTGAACGTGGATATAATGAAGTTCAATTTAAAACTTATGAGCCTGAAAAAGGGGCAGTAGCAGAGTATATTCGCCCAATATCAGCTTTAGGCTATGAGACTCAACCAATCGGTGGAGTGATTATCAATCCTGGAAATAGTATATTAAAAGACTTAAGCAGTTCTCGTCAGGGTTTCTTACCAGCATTTGAACAAGAAAAATGTATTAACTGTGCAAGTTGTGACTTTGCTTGTCCAGACTTTTGCTTTGTTTGGGAAGAGAAAGAAGATAAAAAAGGCCGTCCACAAATGTTTTTACAAGGGATTGATTACCAATATTGCAAAGGTTGCATGAAGTGTGTTGCTGTATGTCCAACTGGTGCTTTAACGAAGATTCGTGAAGTTGACGGTTATGCTGACGAGCATCGTGTACCTCATCAATTTGTATTAGCGTCAAATTAAGGGGGAGGGATATTAAAATGGCGATTGAAGAAAAAGATTTAAAAAAACAACAAAAAGTTGATTTTAAAACAGGTAATGAAATGGCAGCATTGTCTGTCGCGCAAATTAACTTCCATGTCATGGGTTATTTTCCAATCACACCATCTACTGAAATTGCTGAATTTCTAGATGAAATGAAAACACGTGGGGAACACGATATCGTAATGATTCCTGCTGATGGAGAACATGGTTCAGCTGGTATTAACTATGGTGCAGCGACTGGTGGCGGACGTGTATTTAATGCAACAAGTGCCAATGGTTTCTTATATATGTTAGAACAATTACCTGTACAATCTGGAACTCGTTTTCCAATGGTATTGGACCTAGTTACTCGTTCTGTTAGTGGTCCATTAGATATTCGTGGTGATCACTCTGATTTGTATTATGGTTTAAATATAGGTTGGCCGATTCTAATTGCAAGAGATCCTCAAGCAGTATATGATATGAATATTATCGCGACTCGCCTTTCTGAGCATGAAGATGTACGTCTACCAGTCATTGTTGCTTATGATGGCTTTGTAACATCACATCAAAAACGAAAAGTGCAATATTTTGTTGATCGTAAGGTCGTTCAAGACTTTGTTGGTGAACCACCAAAAGGTTTTGTCAATGCATTAGATCCAAAAAATCCAGTAACAATTGGACCATACATGAATGACCCAGACTATATCAACAACAAGTATCAACAATCTCTAGCAATGTATAAAGCTGGTGAAGTGTTTAAACAAATTGCCGCTGAATACAAAGAACTATCTGGACGTGACTATCCTGTTCTTGATGAATATATGATGGAAGATGCTGAAGTTGCATTATTCCTTCTTGCATCAGCTGCTGAAACAGCCAAAGACGTTGTTGATAAGTTACGCAGACAAGGAATTAAAGCTGGGGTTATTTCTCCGAATATGATCCGTCCATTCCCTGTAGAAGAAATTCGTAAATCATTGAAAAATGTAAAAGCATTATTAGTGGGTGAGCGCGCTGATTCTTATGGTTCATATGGTGGTAACTTAACGCATGAAGTGAAAGCAGCTTTGCAAGAAGATAAAGAGAACAAGACAATCGTCTTAAGCAGGATTTTCTCCCTTGGTGGGAAAGATTTTTATGCTGATGAGGCTGAAGAGTTCTTTAGACTAGCCATTGAAGCAGCTGAAAAAGGTTATGCAGAAGTACCGTTTGATTATTATGGTGTTCATCCTGGTGATCCAGAAAAGGCGCCTAAGCGATTGCTTGAGCCAGTAAAAACCGAACAATGGAAAACAGGACTCATTAAAGTGGAGAAAGATGAGACTACTGGCAAGTTAAATGTGAAGATTCCACCAATTCGTGCTTTAACGAAAAAACCAAAACGTTTGGCACCAGGTCATGGAGCATGTCCAGGTTGTGGTATCTTCCCAGGACTTGAAACGTTCTTCAAGGGGATTGAAGGCGATATTGTTGTTCTTTTCCATACTGGTTGTGGAATGGTTGTTTCAACAGGATATCCATATAGTGCGCATAAGGGAACTTATATCCACAACTTATTCCAAAATGGTGCTGCAACTCTATCCGGTTTAGTTGAGATGTTCTATGAGAAGAAACGTCGCGGCGAAATTGAAATAAGTGACGATTTCACCTTCATCATGGTAACTGGTGACGGTGGTATGGATATCGGTATGGGACCAGCAATCGGTGCTGCATTACGTAACCATAAGATGATTATTCTTGAATACGATAATGAAGGATATATGAATACGGGTAGCCAGTTGTCCTATTCCACCCCAATTGGTCATTTAACGACAACATCAGGTGTAGGTGAAAAACAAGGGGGTAAAGCATTCCACCATAAAGATACTGCCCAAATCATGGCTGCTACGAACATTCCTTATGTATTTACTGGTACTGAGGCTTTTCCACAAGACCTTATTAAGAAAGCGGCAAAAGCTCAATGGTATGCTCAAAATGAAGGTCTTGTTTATGGAAAAATCTTAATTTCCTGTCCTTTAAACTGGAAAGCGAAAGATGATCAAGGTACCGCTATTGTTGGTGCAGCTGTTAACTCTTGCTTCTTCCCGCTTTATGAAGTTGAACATGGTATTACAACGATTACTTATAATCCAGAAGAGAAAGGGAAGAGGGTACCTGTTAGTGAATGGTTGGGAATGCTTGGTAAAACCAAACACTTATTGAAACCAGAATATGAAGCAACTCTTAAAGCTTTTGAAGAAGAAGTAGAACGTCGTTGGCAACGTCTAAAAGCAAAACACGAAAACCCATTATTATAAGATAAACCTTATAAAAACTCGTAATGGAGAGATTCATTACGAGTTTTTTTGTTGTTATATAAAATATAAACAAAATAGAAAAAATTAGATTTAATAATCCTAATATTCAAAAATTTGTTATAATATTGTTAAATTAATCAATTTCAAAGCAAGGGGGGATGCTGGTTGACAAATAAGGATTCTGAAAGGGGCATATATAATGTTAAAGCAATTTCTAGAAAAATTGGAATCCAACCAGGAACTCTAAGAGCATGGGAAAAAAGGTACCAGATCATCACACCAAAAAGAAATGAAGTCGGTCATCGTATTTATACTGAACAAGATCTAGCCATCTTAAAATGGTTAGTGGATAAAGTAAATCAGGGATTTACGATAAGTCAGGCGGTTGACTTACTATCTGAAAAAACAAAAGAGTCTCCTTCGTTATTCGCGAATGAGAATGTTCTTGATTCAAAAAAAGAAGAGATTTCACAAAATATTTTTAATGCACTAATCAACTTTAATGATGCAGAAGCAGAATCATTGATGGAATATGCGCTTAGTTTATATCGAGTCGAAGTGGTTCTTTTTGAAATCATTGCTCCTTTCATCAATGTAAATAATAAGCATACTAGAAAGGTGACAGAAGGGCAGATTCAGTTTGTTTTGAATTGGGTTCGAATGAAACTTTTTAGAATTTACCAGCAGATACCACTACATCCTTTTTTGGCAAAAGTCTTAACTATTGCACCACAAAATATAAATGACTATAGTAGCGAAATACGGATTTTGTTATATTCCATTTTCTTAAAATTGCGTGGCTTTGAAGTGTATTATCTTGGATCAGTTGATGAGTTAACTTTGCAACAATTATTACAAAAAATCGAACCGTTATTTGTATTTACCCTTCAAACTAAAGAGAGTTCATTCATCCAAAATATTAAAAAATGGTTAGAGGAGAATTATCCTAAAGTTAAATTAGGGGTTATTGGCCAGCAATCAAATGAACCAACCTCTGATATATTTATGGGAAATCAAATGAGTGAATGGATGGAATGGCTCAATCAATATTTCCGTAAGAATCAATTCGTTATGAATGTCTAAAAGCTTCAACAATTGAAGCTTTTATTTTTTTGGTGCAACTATTTTTCCATGAAATCATTTTTAATTTTTTTTTCAAAAGGGAAATTTGATTATTCTATGTTGTTTTATAAGGAAGATTGAATCAATAAAAAAATTATTGATTATTTTAAAGATTTGTTATTTAATAAGAGTGTATAGTTTACAGGTTATCTGATGACCATGCAATCAATAAATATGATTTTTTTTTTTGAAAAAGAAAACGTTTTAATTCTTAGGGGGTGTCAAAGGGAATAAGGATAAAAGATTCATTCAATATGATTAATTTGATTATGGGGTGAGGTATATGTGGACTCAGATTTATGATCCAATGAATTCAATTTTTCTTTCAGCATTAATCTCTGCAATTCCAATGGTTTATTACCTTTGGGCTTTAGCCATTAAGAGGATGAAAGGCCATATTGCAGGAATAACAACTGTTCTTCTTTCTATTATTATCGCTATTCTTGTATATGGAATGCCAATAAATCTAGCATTATTAACAACAGGGTATGGAGCATTATATGGTATTTGGCCAATCAGTTGGATTATTGTTACTGCCGTATTTTTGTATAAAATCACAGTAAAAACAGGACAATTTGATATTATTCGTTCATCTGTAGTTACAATTACAGAGGATAGACGTTTACAGGCATTATTGATTGCGTTTTCATTTGGTGCTTTTCTTGAGGGAGCAGCTGGTTATGGAACACCAGTTGCTATCTCAGCAGCGTTATTAGTTGGATTAGGATTTGAACCGTTATACGCTGCTGGTTTAGCGTTAATTGCAAATACGGCACCTGTAGCCTTTGGAGCGATTGGTATCCCAGTTATTGTTGCAGGAAATACAACAGGTATTGACCCTTTTTTGATTAGTCAAATGGTTGGCCGTCAGTTACCATTCTTATCATTCTTCGTTCCATTCTGGTTAGTCTTTATAATGTCAGGATGGAAAGGTACAAAAGAGGTTATGCCAGCAATTCTTGTATCTGGTGGATCCTTTGCTATTGCACAGTATTTCACATCGAATTTTATCGGGCCAGAGCTTCCTGATATTACTTCCGCTTTATTCAGTTTAGTGGCTACAGCTTTGTTTTTAAAGGTTTGGAAACCAAAAACTATTTTCCGATTTAAAAATGAAACCGTTAAGACAAGTACTCAAAATCATCAAACATATACTACTGGACAAATTATTAAGGCATGGTCTCCATTTATCTTATTAACAGCTTTTATTATCATCTGGGGTATTCCATCGATAAAAAATATTCTAGGTCAAACCACTATTAAATTCCATATTCCTGGATTAGATAAAGCAGTGATGCAAACGGCACCTATCGTGACCAAAGCAACACCATACGCAGCAGTGTTCAAATTTGATTGGCTTGCAGCAGCTGGTACAGCAATCTTATTAGCAGCTTTTATAAGTAAGTTTATCGTTGGAATGAGCATGAGAGATTGGTTAAATACATTTGCTGAGACACTTAATGAATTGAAGTTTCCGATCATTACGATTTCTTCTGTTTTAGGTCTTGCATATATTTATAACTATGCAGGTATGAGCGGAACACTGGGATTAGCATTGGCAAAAACAGGACACTTATTCCCATTCTTTGCACCAATTCTTGGTTGGTTAGGAGTATTTTTAACAGGTAGTGATACTTCTGCAAATGCATTATTTGGTAATTTACAAAAAATCACTGCTAATCAAATTGGCGTAAATCCGGTTCTAACCGTTGCAGCGAACTCAAGTGGTGGAGTAACAGGTAAAATGATTTCACCACAATCGATTGCTGTAGCAACCGCTTCTACTGGTTTAGTCGGAAAAGAAGGAGACCTTTTCCGTTTTACTTTTAAACATAGTATTATGTTTGTAATCATCATCAGTATTATGACCTATGTTCAAGCGTATTTTTTATCTTGGATGATTCCTTAAGAAAACGAGAAAAAATATCCCTAATGGCTTTCTCATTAGGGATATTTTTCTTTAATTTTTTAAAAAAACTTGATTTTTTCTTTTGCTCTGATTAAAATATATAACGTACGTTCCTCGTTAGCTCAGTCGGTAGAGCACTCGGCTGTTAACCGAGTTGTCGCAGGTTCGAGTCCTGCACGAGGAGCCATTTTTTTATCTTCTTTTCCTTGTGGAGAGTACTAAAGTGGCTAAAGAGGGCGGTTTGCAAAACCGTTAGTGGGCAAATGATCAGCAGGGTTCGAATTTCTCTCCGTCTTAAGAGAGATCAAAAATTCATATGTCGGAAATCAGATTTAGTAGAAACAAACGAATTGTCAATTTTAAAAGAGAACAAATATTTGGCGGTGTAGCTCAGACGGCTAGAGCGTACGGTTCATACCCATAAGGTCGGGGGTTCGATTCCCTTCGCTGCTACCAAATAAAGGGGTGTAGTTTAATGGTAGAACAGCGGTCTCCAAAACCGTTAGTGTGGGTTCAATTCCTGCCACCCCTGCCAAAATAGCAATGAGAAGTTGGAAGTCAGAGGTCAGTTACGAAACATACCAGAAATGGTATGTTTTTTCTGTATATATCGGTCTATTCTTAGGAAAAATCTATAATTGATGACATTTTTTATTTAGGAGTTGATTGTAAATGTTTAATCGACATAAAAATCAAAATCGTTCCTTTTTTTGGGGAATGGTTGCAGGAATGCTTGGGGGCATTTGGATTGCAAATAAAATGATGCATAAAAGCAACCAAAATCAAAACCAAGAATCTCGAATTCAGCAACAAAAACATGATCAATATGAATTACAGAATTTAAATCATTTAGAAAGCAAACAAAAAGGAGAACTATTTGATACTTTCTTGCATGGGTCTGAAAAAGAATTAGCTCAAAAAGCGAAAGAACTTCAATCGTAATTTAAGAAAGAAAACAAAAAAAGTGTACGATTTCTGGTACACTTTTTTTGTTTGCAATAGTTTCTCCGATTTTATTATTTAGAAACAAATAAAAAAGGTTTTACGTTAATAAGATGATATAAAAAATATATCATTCATTTTCATTTGAAGTAATTGCTGTTATAATATCTTTTATACTCTTTAAATTTTATTCATGTTGAACGAAATCATTTTTTATAACATATTCTGTATTACAGTTTTAAATAGAAGGGGGGACCCTTATATGCGTGTTGAAAGATTGGGTCAAGATAAAATAAAAATATTCTTAACGTTCGATGATTTAAGTGATCGGGGTATAAAAAAAGAAGACCTTTGGAATGACGTACCAAAAGTTCATGATCTATTTAATGAAATTATGGAACAAGCATATCAGGAATTAGGGTTTGAATTATCTGGTCCTGTTGCTGTTGAAATATTTGCCATTCCTGCTCAGGGTATGGTTGTGATTGTTTCAAGAGGAAAACAAAGAATATGGAATGAAGAAGAATTTGATGATGACTTATTTGCCTTAGAGGTAACATTAGAAGAAAGTGATGCTATTATTTTTGCTTTTAAAGATTTCGAAGATGTGTTAAGTGCTGCTAAAACAATCAATCCGTATTTGCTATACGGAGGAACACTTTACTATTATAAAGAACATTATATTTTACTCATTGACCCGATGGATGTTCGGGATAATGGGATTGAAACCTTTATTGCTTTATTATCTGAATATGGCGAGGTCTCGCCAATTTCTAAGGCAGTCTTAGAGGAATACGGGACCGTGATTATCGAAGAAGATGCGGTAAAGGTATTAGTTTCTCACTTTTCATAAGAAAGGTAGTCGGTTCACGTCGAACCGACTTTTTTGAACCTATCTAAGAGATTAACAATATTATTTGGGGAGTTGAACGAAAAGTGAATGTAGCTGTCATTTATGGTGGCAAATCAAAAGAAAGGGAAGTTTCAATAAAAAGCGGAAAAGGTGTGGCAAGTGCTCTAAGATCAAAGGGATGCAATGTGAAAGAAATTGACTTTGTATCAAAAGATTTTATTCATGAATTAAAGGATATTGATGTAGTTTTTTTAGCTTTACATGGTCGTTATGGAGAAGATGGAAAAATTCAAGGTCTTTTAGATATTTTAGAAATTCCTTACGTTGGTTCTGGTGTATTAGCTAGTGCATTAGCAATGGATAAGGCAAGAGCAAAAAGAATATTTGACCATGCAGGAATACGTACCGCAAAAGATATTGTATTAACCCGTGAACAATTTATTGACATAAAGAGAATTGAAGAGGAGATTGGGTATCCCCTTGTTGTTAAACCTAATCAAGAAGGTTCAACGATTGGTTTATCGATCGTAAAAAAACGAGAGGATTTAACAAAAGCGCTAGAAGAAGCCTTTTTATATGATACAGAGATCCTCATAGAGGAATTTATTGATGGAACCGAAGTCACAGTAGCAATCCTTGAAACGGAACAAAATATCGAAGCTTTACCTATTATAGAAATCGTACCAAATAAAAATTCTTATTATGATTATGAGTCTAAATATTCAGTTGGTGGCAGTGAACATATTATCCCAGCAAGGATTGATAAAAATGTGGAAAATATGATCAAAAAATGGGCGGTAGCTGCTCATCAAGCATTAGGTTGCTCTACCCTCTCAAGAGTAGACTTTATTATTCCAAAAGATAAAAGCTTACCTGTCATTTTGGAAGTAAATACTCTTCCTGGGATGACCGAAACCAGTTTATACCCTGATGCTGCAAAAGCAATTGGCCTTAGTTATGAAGATATGGTCTATCGTCTTGTAGAAATTACTTTACATCGTTTTACGAAACAAAACAAGTAATGTGAAAAATAAGAGCTTCTTGTAGAAAATAAATACAGGAAGTTCTTTTTATTAAAAAAGAATTTTCTGATAATTAAATCTTCGATACAATAAAAGGGGGAGGGAAAAAATGGAGGAACCAAACAAAAAAGTGCAAAGATCGATTTCTGATGAAGAGATGATTCGATTAGTAAAATATTATCAAGACCAATTATCTGAGGAAGCCAAACAATATTTAAGAGAAAGAGGAATTACGCAGGATACGATTGAAAAATTTAATATTGGTTATGAAAAAGATACGATTGGTTTTAAACCCTATTATAAAGATTTTAAAGGATATTTTCGAAATCGTATTGTTTTTCCGTTATATACAAAAAAAAGAAAAGTTGTTGATTTTATTGGTCGAAGTTTAGATGGTAAAGAACCAAAATATAAATCTCTTATTGGGATAGGAAATGTCTTTTTCAATGAAACCGTATTAGAACAATCACAAGATGTCATTTTTTGTAACTCCATTTTTGATGTATTATCACTAGATCAAGTGAATTTACCAGCCGTTTGTATGGTTGATCATCAATTATATAATGAACAAATCGCACAAATGGAAGGAAAACGGGTTTTTATTTGTTTTGGCAATGATGAGTTAGGAAGAAGAGAAAGCATTCGTTTAGCAAAAATCTTAGAACCTTATATAAAAGAGCTATATGTAATCAGACTGCCTCAAGGTCTAAAAGATATTAATGATTTTTTCGTTCGAGTAAAGGATCCAGTGGAACAATTTATTAAATTGATTAATTTAACATTAGAAGAAAGTATCTCTCGTCCGATTGCTTCTGAACAAAAGAACCTGATCATCTATCAAGAAGAATACAATAAAAGGCATAAGGGAATCGTAAGCGGGATTAAAACAGGTTTTCAAGATTTAGATCACTTACTTATGGGGGGCTTACAAGAAGGATTATACCTATTTGGCGGAAATGTATCCGTAGGAAAAACAACGTTTTTAAAACAACTCACAGATCAAATTGCCAAACATGTTCCAGTTATTTATGTATCATGGGATATGACTGCTTTTGAGTTGTGGGTTCGGACAATGGCGCGATTTTCCAAGCATCCTATTCAGGTTGTACTGTCTGGAAAGGCACAGATTAAAGATATTCAATTAGCAAATCAAAAGTATGCAGAGATTGCCAAACGTATTTGGATAGTTGAAGCTTCGCTAACATCAAGTTTAGAGGAAATTACCATTTATATCAGTAAAATTCTTCAAGGATTAGATACAAAACCTGTGATTATTTTTTATCACTTACAAAGGATTCAAGTGAATAAGGGAAAAGGCATTGTAAACGAGGAACAACAACTTCAAGTAACTTTCCACCTGAATTCATTATCAAGAGCCTGGGGGTTACCGATAATTTTGGCAACATCATTAGCAGAAGAGGAATTGCCAAATGGTTTACTTGCATCTGTCGATGTTTATTTAAGCTTAGAAGAACAATCAAAAGACCACAAAATTCCTATTATATTAGAGCTTAAGAAGAATCGAAATGGAGCTTTAGGAAGGGTTCAATTCCTATTTAATCGCGTAATCGGCGAGTTTTCAGAAGCATCAGAATATACAGATTAGGAAAAAATATCTTCTCATTCGAAATTTAACGATGTATACTACTGGTAGAACTTATAAACATATTAGAGGTGGTAAACAATGGGACAAAACGACGTGATAACCGGTGAAAATAGTGAAAGTGAAGTTAAAGATAAAGAAAATTTAAATGTACTTCACGCAACACAGGCCGTTATTAAAGAAGCATTAGAAAAACTAGGTTATCCAGAAGTGATGTATGAATTGTTAAAAGAGCCTTTACGACTCCTTACCGTTCGTATACCTGTAAGAATGGATAATGGTGAAGTAAAGGTATTTACCGGTTATCGTGCTCAGCATAATGATGCTGTCGGCCCAACAAAGGGTGGAGTTCGATTTCATCCAGATGTAACAGAGGATGAAGTGAAAGCGCTTTCGATGTGGATGAGTATTAAGGCAGGTATTATGAATTTACCCTATGGTGGTGGTAAGGGCGGAATTGTCTGTGATCCCCGTGAAATGTCTTTTAGGGAACTAGAACGATTAAGTCGTGGATATGTACGTGCGATTAGCCAAATCGTAGGCCCTACAAAAGATATTCCTGCACCAGATGTTTTTACCAATTCGCAAATTATGGCCTGGATGATGGATGAATATAGCCGTATTCGTGAATTCGATTCTCCTGGTTTTATTACTGGTAAGCCTCTTGTATTAGGCGGATCACACGGGCGTGAGTCAGCAACTGCAAAAGGAGTTGCAATCATGATTCGAGAGGCTGCAAAGAAAAAGGGAATCCAATTAGAAGGTGCAAAGGTCATCGTTCAGGGTTTTGGCAATGCGGGGAGTTACTTATCCAAGTTCATGTATGATGCCGGCGCAAAAGTTATCGGTATTTCTGATGCTTATGGTGCCTTGTACGACGAAAATGGTTTAGATATTGATTATCTTTTAGATAAAAGGGATTCGTTTGGTACCGTGACGAAACAATTTAACAATACGATTACCAACAAAGAATTACTGGAAAAAGAATGTGACATTTTGGTTCCTGCGGCAATAGAAAATCAAATCACAGCAGAAAATGCTCATCGCATTAAGGCGAAAATTATTGTTGAAGCAGCAAATGGACCAACAACAAATGAGGCGACAAGAATTCTTACGGATCGTGGCATTTTAATTGTACCCGATGTTTTAGCAAATGCTGGTGGGGTTACGGTATCCTATTTTGAATGGGTACAGAATAACCAAGGGTATTATTGGTCAGAAGAAGAAGTTTGGAGAAAATTAGAAGAGGTAATGGTAAAGGCTTTTGAAAACGTATATAATACTGCAATTTCTCGTAAAGTTAATATGAGGTTAGCAGCCTATATGGTCGGTGTTCGCCGAATGGCTGAAGCTGCCCGATTCCGTGGTTGGGTATAATGAACAAGAGGCTGTCCCAAAAGCGTTCGCATAGCGTTCGCTATTGGGACACTTTTTTAGGCAAAAAAAGAAGAAAACCGTTCCTTTTTTGGTATAATAGAGTCACCACAACCCTACCAAGAAAGGACGGTTTTCTTATGTACATTTATTATAACCGAGATCAACTCATTTTGCCAATGGATCTTGAAATTCTCATTCCAGAACATCATCTTTGCCGGATCGTGGATCTAGCAGTGGAAAAATGGATCCGGCTCTGCTCGTTTCCCTCTATCCTGGCGGAGGCCGCCCAGCCTATCATCCGAAAATGATGTTAAAAGTCATCCTGTATGCCTATGCCAATCGGATCTACTCCTCTCGCCAAATCGCCAAGCAGTTGAAAGAAAACATTTACTTTATGTGGCTATCCGGCCATCAAACACCGGATTTTCGCACGATCAACCGATTTCGGTCGGAACGGATGAAAGACATCATTTACGAAACGT
The DNA here is from genome assembly GCF_048381575.1 of Tepidibacillus sp. LV47. Taxonomy (NCBI): domain Bacteria; kingdom Bacillati; phylum Bacillota; class Bacilli; order Caryophanales; family Bacillaceae; genus Tepidibacillus; species Tepidibacillus sp. LV47. The sequence continues at coordinate 82,873 of NZ_JBLWIF010000003.1, read as the reverse complement.
TTTTCTCCATTGTCGATCTTCTGCGTCAAGAAGGGCTCGTCAAACTAGAGGATTACTTTCTGGATGGAACGAAAATCGAAGCCAATGCCAACAAATACACATTTGTTTGGCGCAAATCAACGGAAAAGTACGATCAGAAGTTGGAAGAGAAATTCCGGCAAATCGTGGCCACGATCGAACAGGTGGCGAAAGAAGACGAAGAGGCAGAACAAGAAGGGGATTTTCAAGAAAAGCTGGAGGCTTCACCGATCACGTCCGAAGAGATCGAAGCCGTGATCGAACAAGTGGAAGAGCGCCTAAAGAAAGAGCCGAAGAACCGCACGTTAAAGAAAGCCAAACGGCAATTGGAACAAGAGCTTCTTCCACGCAAGAAAAAATATGAAGAATACAAAGAAGTATTAGGTGAACGGAACAGCTTTTCGAAGACAGATCCGGATGCGACATTCATGCGGATGAAAGACGACCATATGAAAAATGGCCAGTTAAAACCGGGATACAATGTACAAATGGGAACGGAAAACCAATTTATCGTAGGATTTAGCGTGCATCAACGGGCGGGAGATGCCGGATGTTTCATTCCGCATTTTGAGCAATTGGCCGCCTATGGACGCCCGATGCCCAAACGAGCCATTGCGGATTCCGCCTATGGGAGTGAGGAGAACTACACGTACTGCGAGAAAAAGAGGATGTCGCACTGATCAAGTACAACACGTTAGACCGAGAACAAACGAAAGCGTGGGCGAAAGAGATCGGGCGAATCGAGAACATGACGTATGATGAGGAGCTGGATGAGTGGATTTGCGCCAAAGGCAAAGGCACGAAAACCATCTGCGTATCTTTAAAACATCAACAACAACGGCAGGAAATCCGGGAACGGCTGTCCACGGAAGAAGGGGCGGCGACGTACCGAAAACGACAAGTCGAAAACGAGCCGGTGTTTGGGCAAATCAAGCACAACCAGCAATTCCATCGCTTTTTGTTAAGAGGGCTTCCAAAAATTACTGTGGAATGGGGGCTTATTTGTGCTGCCCACAATTTGAAAAAGTGGGCGGTCACCGTCCACCCAAGGAAAAGAAAAAGGGAGAACATACGGGGATGAGAAGAAACAGATCCTTTGAGAAAGTAAAAAATATCCAAATGATGTAAAAACAAAAGCAGGAGGCTGTCCTCAAAAAGTCGTTTTACCGACCTTTTGGGACATCCTCCTTTTAACGTTTTTAACGCATTTTTTTATCGATCAAAATATTTCTGTAAATCTTCGCTTTTTTCTTTAAATAAATGATAGGTCACCATTAACTTAATTCTCGCTTTTTGCCCATTTAAGCCATTAGAGAATATAACTCCTAATTGTTTTAACTGTTTTCCCCCACCTTCATAATCATAGACATCATCAACAAATCCGTTAAAAGACCTTGAAACAAGGACAATAGGTATTTGCTTATCTATAGCCCTTTTAATCCCTTTTACCATTTTTGGGGGTAAATTTCCTTGTCCTAACGCCTCAATCACAATCCCTTGATAATTATTGTCAATATAGGTATTGATTAATAAATCATCCATTCCAACTGCTGCTTTAATTAGGCCAATTTTTGCACTTGGAGGAACTGATTCGTAAGTATCCCGAATTAAGGGAGCGTGAGAAAAACGTATCTCTTTTTTGGTAACTGTTCCAATTGGACCTGTAGAAGGGGATTGGAACGTTGCAATATTACTGGTGTGCGTTTTCGTCACATATCGTGCAGCATGAATTTCATCATTAAAAACGACAAGAACTCCTTTTCCACGAGAAGATGGAGCTTTTGCAACGCGTACGGAATTGATCAAATTTAAGGGTCCGTCAGCTCCAAGTTCATTACTACTTCTCATTGCCCCTGTTACAACGACAGGTTTTTCGCTTGTAATAAGTAAATCAAGAAAATAGGCAGTTTCTTCTAATGTATCTGTACCATGAGTGATGACAACTCCAGAGATATCCTCTTTTGATAGATATTGATTCGTATGTAATGTAAGTTGATACATAATTTCTGGAGTCATATGAGGGCTTGGAATATTAATAAAATGATCCATTTCTACAGGCCCGTATTCTTCCAAATAAGGCATCATTTGAACAAGCGTGTCTTGGTCAATAGGTTTTATTGTTTTCGTTTTTAGATCTTCACTCATGGCGATCGTGCCACCAGTTGTGATAATGACAACTTTACTCATTTTTACTCTGTCCTCCATGCAGTAAAAGTGATATATCTTCAATTATTATATACAACTTAAATAAGGACCAGTTAAATTTTTCATTATTCTGGATAAAATGATTGAAGTGGAGGTTTTTGCATAATATGCATTTTCTAAACTCAAAATAATAAAGATCATATATTACCCAATAACAAAATAAAACTAGATGGATTATAAAAGTTGCAAGGAAAAAAATGGGTAAATCGGATATTTGCCGATAAAAGGAGTGACATTTGTAATGATTAAATGGGTTACTGGAATATTAATTCCTGTTCTACTTATCGCATTAGTTGGAGTAGCTTATTGGGGCTATCAAGAGAATCAAGAGAAAAATTCAATTCTAATTAAGGCTGAAAACCAGTATCAACGAGCTTTTCATGATCTCAATTATCATATTGATTCTCTTCATGATGAAATTGGAAAGGCGCTTGTTGTAAATTCTAGAAGACAACTTTCTCCTTCACTAGTGAACGTTTGGAGACTTGCTTATACTGCTCAAAATGACGTCTCCCAACTACCTTTAACATTAATGCCCTTTAGCAAAACCGAAGAGTTTTTATCGAAAATCGCTGATTTTACATATCGTGTAGCTGTAAGAGATTTGGAAAAAGAACCATTAACAGATAAAGAATACAATACGTTGAAAACATTGTATAAACATTCAAAAGATATTAAACATGAATTAAATCAAGTTCAAACGAAGGTGCTTACCAATCAATTACGCTGGATGGACGTGGAGATCGCTTTAGCAGACCAAGATAAAAAAACGGATAATACGATTATTGATGGATTTAAAACCATTGAGAAAAAGGTTCAAGAATACCCTGAAATTGATTGGGGACCAGCAATAGCCAATCTTGAAAAGAAAACAAAAGAGAAAGAGAAAAATTTGCAGGGGAGTTTGATAACACAAGAGCAAGCAAAACAAATTGCATTACGCTTTTTAGGTTTATCAATTAACGATAAAGATGTAAGAGTATCATCATCTGGAAAAGGATCCAATTATGAAGTGTATAGTGTCCAAATCGAAAAAGATCCAACAATTGACCTTGATGTAACCAAAGTTGGGGGAAAGGTCGTTTGGATGATCAAAAATCGCCCAGTTAATGAAAGCCGTTTAACTACTGAACAAGCGCTGGCAAAAGCTAAACAATTTTTAGAAAATCATCATTACAAGTCTATGGTTCCAATTGGCATCGATGATTTTGATAACACGAATATCATCACATATGCTTATCAGCAAAACGGTGTAGTGATTTATCCAGATGTTGTCAGTGTAAAAGTGGCTTTAGATAATGGCGAGATTATCGGTTTTCAGTCAACGGAATATGTATTTAATCACAAAAATCGAAAAATACCTACTCCAAAAATCACAAAAGAGGATGCTCGTAAGAAAGTAAATTCTAACCTAGAAATATTAGCTACACGTCAAGCAGTGGTTAACAATAACATTGGAGAAGAAGTATTAACCTATGAATTTACGACTTTATTCGATAATAACCATTATAAAATCTATATTAATGCATTAACTGGAGAAGAAGAGTTAGTTGAAAAAATGAAAAATGGAGATATTCTGCCAAAATAAGCTGTAGAATTGGGACTTTTGAAGATTTGTATGGCAAATCACGAAGGTCCCTTTTCATGTTATAATGAGTAAAAAGTTTTTTCACAATAGCGGAGGGGAGAGAATGTTACCACAAATCAATCAAGTGGTGTATCTGAGTACCGATTTTAAATATGAATTTCCACTTAAAACCAGAATTGCAGAGATCAATCATCAATACCTTAGTATTGAGATACCAATCAACGAAAAAACAGGAAAAATGGAGAAAATAGCAGTTGGAAGAAGAATTATACTGTTCTTTGTAACCAAAGATCAAGGCCAATATATGTTTGATACAACCGTAATTGATGAAAAAAAAGATCAAGTAGAATTACTCGTTTTACAACTTCCAGAACCTCACCAAATAAAACGGTCACAACGAAGAAATTTTCTAAGAGTTCCTGTAAGTATCGAAACTTCCTTTCACCTTGAAGATGGGCCAAAAAAAGAATGGTTTGTTGTAAAGGCCCTTGATTTAAGTGGCGGGGGAATGCAAATGGTTGTTCCAAATTCAATTCCCCTACAAAAGGGTATAAAAATAAATGGTTGGCTTGTTTTGCCTTATATTATAGAAGACAAGATTGAACATATAAAATACCAAGCAGAAATTGTAAGGATTTCTACTCCAAAAGAGGATGCAAAAGTAAACTGGGTCTCAATTAAATTCACAAAAATCACAGAAACATCTAGAGCAAAAGTCATTCGCTATTGTTATCAAAGGCAAGTAGAGCTACACAAAAAAGGAATGATCTAAATTTGAATGTTCCTAAAAGAAAGTGGAAAAAATAGTTTACAGGTGATGAATATGGGGACTAAAAATCGTTATCAACCTTTTGAAGAGCGTTTTTTGCGGTTATCGATTAAAGTAGAATCCTTATTAAAAAAAATTTTACTCTTATTTATTGCCATTTTAATCATAGTGCAATTGCTCCTTTCATTTGATTTTTTTCGAAAAACCTTTATACCTATAGAAAAAATGGAAGGTTCGATTCAGTTTAAAATTGATTTCCCAACCTGATTATAGTACAATTAAAAATGTCTTTCTAAATAAATTTCAGTCAGCATTAGCAGGCAATTGTCCTGCTTTTTGTATGTTTTTTGTTTGGAGGATTTTTCGATGAAGATTTCCATTGATGGACCAGCGGGAGCCGGAAAAAGTACTGTTGCAAAGAAAGTGGCAAAAGAATTGGGTTTTGTATATATCGATACGGGTGCCATGTATCGAGCCTTAACATATATGGCAATAAAAGAACAAATTGATTTACATAATGGGGAAAAATTAGCAACATTGTTAGTCAAACATCCAATCGAATTTCAAATAGAAAATAATCAACAAAGAGTAAAGATAGCTAACCAAGATGTAACTGAGTACATCAGAACGCCGGAAATATCAAAATATGTATCACTTGTTGCTAAACATGAACAGGTTAGAAAAGAGATGTTAAAAATCCAACGTCAATTGGCGGAAAAAGGAAATATCGTTATGGATGGGCGGGATATAGGAACGAATGTTCTACCTGATGCTGATTTAAAAATCTTTCTTACCGCTTCCATTGAAGAAAGGGCAAAAAGGCGTTATCAAGAATTGTTACTGCAAGGGTATAAAGGATCAATTGAAGAGATAAAGCAAGATATCGCGAATCGGGATAAACAAGATCAAGAAAGAAAATTCGGCCCATTAAAAAAAGCAAATGATGCCATTTTAATTGATACAACCCAATTATCCATTGATCAAGTGGTAACTCGTATCCTTCAATTAGTCAAAAAATTTCAAGAGGGTGGAAAAAATGAAATTATATAAAACCCTCAGGCGTATTGTTTTAACCTATTTTCAATTATTTTTTAAGTTTCGTGTAAAAGGAAAAGAAAATATTCCTTCCTCTGGACCAGTAATTCTTATTGCAAATCATATCAGTAATTATGATCCGCCAGTATTAGCAAGTGCAATTGATCGTCCAATACGTTTTATGGCAAAAGAAGAACTATTTAAAATTCCCTTATTTGGAGCTTTTTTATATAAGGTTGGAGCTTTTCCTGTGAAAAGGGGAGGCAACGATCGAAAAGCGATTAAACAAGCCTTTCAAGTGCTAAAGGAGAATCAAGTGCTTGGGATATTTCCAGAAGGTACACGAAGTAAAACAGGGCAATTAGGAAAAGGTATGCCTGGAGCTGCATTACTTGCGATTAAATCAGATGCGGAAATTATTCCAGTAGGGATTCAATCAACCTATAAATGGTTTCAGCCAATCCATATTAATATTGGTCGACCAATTCCTTTAGATTCATATAAACAAGAAAAGGTCAAATCGGAAGATTTAGAGGAAGTTATTGGAATTTTAATGGCACATATCCAAAAACAACTGGATGAAATGAAAGGTTAGATAAATGACTGTTTTTATCATTAGTATGATCTATTATGGAATCATCTTTTTTTTATTGAGCATAAGTAAAATCATCGTAAAAAGATGTTTGCTTTTCAATTGTTCTTTATTACAAATAAAGAAAATGGTATGGAACGTTTTAATTCGCTTTATAATAAATTTAACTGTTTTATTTCTTTTTATCTTACTTTTTTTTCTAAAGCAAATTTCTCTTTCTATTTTATTTTTATCAATCGTAGTAACAAGTTTTTTATTTGTGCTTATGTTCATTTATTTTTTTCGAAAATTAAAATAGTGTATATGCACTTTCCCGATCGGCAAGTGTACTATTTATACAAATGAATGACTTTTCTTAGGAGGGAACTCATTTATGGAAATGAATCATTATGAATTAACCAACCTAACGACATTAAAAAAAGGGGATATCGTTAAAGGAAAGGTAATCAAAATTGAAGATAAACAAGCCATTATTGATGTTGGTTATAAATTCGATGGAATTCTTCCAATCGGTGAAGTCTCCAATATTCATATTGAGAAGATAGAAGAAGCAATACAAGTGGGGGACGAATTAGAATTAAAAGTTCTTCGGATTAATGATGAGGAAAAAAAATTAATTCTTTCAAAAAGAGCTGTGGATCGTGAAAAAGCTTGGAAAATATTGCAAAAAAGAATGGATAGCAATGAAGTGTTTGAAGTGAAAGTAGCGGAAATCGTTAAAGGTGGTTTGCTTGTCGATGTAGGCGTCCGCGGCTTTATTCCCGCTTCGTTAGTAGGAAATCATTATATTGAAGATCTATCTGATTTTAAAGGAAAAACGTTGCGAGTTAAGATTGTAGAACTAAATCCAGAAAAAAATAGAGTTATCCTTTCACAAAAAGATGTATTAGAAGAAGAAGAAAAGGAAAAGAAGAAAGCTTTATTTTTAAAGTTTCATGTAGGTGATATTACAGAAGGAACTGTAAGAAAAATTACAGATTTTGGCGCATTTGTTGATATTGGAGGAATTGATGGACTTGTTCATATATCGGAAATTTCTTGGGATCGTGTAGCAAAGCCTTCTGATCTTTTAAAAATAGGTCAAAAAGTGAAAGTAAAAATCATTCGTTTAGATCCCGAAAATGAAAAGATTAGTTTAAGTATTAAAGAAACAGAACCAAGCCCATGGGATAAAGCTATGGAAATATTAAAAATAAATGAAATCTACCGGGGTACAGTTAAGCGACTAACAAGCTTTGGTGCTTTTGTAGAAGTGTTGCCAGGTGTCGAAGGTCTAGTACATATTTCTCAAATTACAAATCGGCACATTGGTCAACCAAGTGAGGTATTAAAGGCAGGCCAACAAGTCAATGTGAAAGTATTAGATATCGACCGTGAAAAAGAGCGCCTCAGTTTAAGTATAAAAGAAGCGGAAGAAAAAGAAACGAAGATTGAAAAAATTCCTTCGGAATACGAGAAAAAAGATTCAGGGTTTACTATTACTTTAGGTGATGTTATCGGAGATAAATTAAAAGAATTTAAAAACTTGTCTTAGAAGTCTTAAACCCATGTAAATCATGGGTTTTTTTTGTTGAAAAAAAGAAATAATACTTATATAAGCAAGGAAGGTGGTTGAAACCGTAATGGGATAACAGGTAGTCTACTTCTTCTTATTTTTATTATTTTATATAGTACTGGATGGTTTCGTTCTAGAATTCCTTTAGAGCCAAAAAAATTATTATTTTTTATCATCTTATTCTTTTGCTTATCTTGGATTGAGATTCCTTTTTTGAAAGGAAAAGCAAATCTTGGAGGATTTGTCCTTCCTCTGATCATTTATTTTTATCTATGGATTTATTTTGATCAGAATCGGATTTATTCGTTTACTTCAACCATGTTTGTTGGTGCCATCTATTTTGCGGTAAAGAATGTTTTGCATATGGAGCCAGTTTTTATCATTTATGATGAATCTTTGCAAATTTCCTTGTTTCTTACCATGATTATTCTCTTTATGGCCCAGAATTTGCTGGAAGCCATTCAATTGTATTTGGGTGGAACAATTGCTTTTGAATTATTTTTTCTTTATTCCAATGAAAGGCATTTAGTAAAGGAATTTATATTAGGAGAACAAATGGTAAGAGATATCCTTGTGTTTGGGTTAATAGAAGTCTGGATGACATGGATGTTGTTTGAACATATCAAACAATGGTTCAAACAAAGAAAAATTCACATTTGGAGGAATAAACAAATCAATGGTGAATAAAGAGATGGTTGCTGTTATTCTTGGAGTATTCGCAGGATTTTTCAGTCGAATCTTCATGTTGCGAACAGATTATCGCCAATACCCTACCCATAGACACGGTAAAATCATTCATCTATCGTTAGGATTTATTGCTGCAGGATTAGGTGCAGTTGCAGTACCTGCTTTGTTGGAAGAAAATTATACAGCAATTACCTTTTTAGGATTAGCTGCTCAACAATTTCGTGAAGTTCGAAATATGGAAAGGCAAACATTATCAAGATTAGATGAACTAGAATTAGTTCCAAGAGGTTTGACCTATATTGAAGGAATTGCGATGGTTTTTGAAGGTAGAAATTATTTAGTGATTTTTACTGCTTTTTTTACTTCTATGGTTACTAGTTTTTCCAATTGGAAATTAGGTATTGTGGCTGGAATCCTATCTATTGTCATTAATCAAAAATATATGTCAGGTTTAAATATCAAAGATATCGCAGATGTAAGACCAGCAAGGATTAAAATAGAGGGACCTCATCTATATGTTGAAAATATATATATCATGAATATTGGTTTACATACAACACAGGAATTAATTGAAAAACAGGGTATAGGTATCATCATAACGCCTAAAGATTTAAATAGCAGTGTAACATTAGCGAATTTAGGACAACGTCAAGCGATTCTTCATAATTTATCAACCATATTAGGGATATATCGTGATTCAGGTGAACCATCACTAGTTCCATTAATTAAAAGAGATTTAAATGATGGAAGGTTAGGCATATTTTTTCTTCCTCAAATTAAAGATGTAAAAGAAGCAATACGTATTGTCAATCTTGTACCAGTATTAGAAAGTGCAATTCGGTTACCATCTGATTCGCAAGAAAAGAGGGACAAAAATGGGAATGACAATTGAGAAATATATTTTAGCGATTGTTACCATGAACGCAGATCAAGTGAAAAGTAGTGGCACTCCAATCTTTTTCGCGAAAAGTGAAGAAGAATTACAAAGAACAGCATTTCTGCTTGAAAAAATTTTAGACGGAATCGCTCATGATTTAGAAAATGGAACGTTGATTATCGTGCGACATTAAGGATTGACTTGATCGATTAATTCTTTTGTTGATAATATTATAGACGCAAATATTTTCCATTCGAATAGAAAGGTTGATCGTTGATGTCAAAACCAGTAGTAGCACTTGTAGGTCGACCAAATGTAGGGAAATCTACACTTTTTAACCGTATTGCACAAAAAAGGATTGCCATTGTTGAGGATACTCCAGGAGTCACACGAGACCGAATTTATAGTACAGCTGAATGGCTGAACCATAAATTTCACATTATTGATACGGGCGGCATTGAAATTGGAGCAGAAGATGAAATTCTTGTTCAGATAAAGCACCAAGCAGAATTAGCTATTGATGAATCAGATGTCATTGTGTTTGTGGTTGATGGAAAAACGGGATTGACACCAGCAGATAAAGAAGTGGCCGACTTACTTTATCGTTCTAAAAAACCAGTTGTCTTAGCTGTGAACAAAATCGATAATAAAAAAATGCTGGATGAGATTTATGAATTTTATTCTTTAGGTTTTGGCGATCCCTATCCTGTATCAGGCGTTCATTTGACTGGATTAGGAGATTTACTAGATGCCATCGTTTCCCACTTTCCACCACAAGAAGAAGAAGTAGAGGATGACGATGTCATTCGGGTGGCGCTAATTGGTCGTCCCAATGTTGGTAAATCTTCTCTAGTAAATGCAATATTAGGAGAAGAACGTGTGATTGTAAGTAACGTAGCAGGCACAACTCGTGATGCGATTGATACACCATTTTCAACAGAAGATCAAGATTATATTTTAGTGGACACTGCTGGTATGCGAAAAAGAGGTAAAATTTATGAAACAACGGAAAAATACAGTGTTTTAAGAGCTTTAAAGGCGATTGATGACGCCGATGTTGTCTTAGTTGTTCTTGATGGCTACACAGGGATAACGGAACAAGATAAGCGCATTGCCGGATATGCTCATGAAGCAGGAAAAGCCAGTATTTTTGTTATAAATAAATGGGATATCGTAGAAAAAAATGATAAAACTATGCATCAATTCACACAAAAGATTCGCGATGAGTTTCAATTCATGACTTATGCTCCTGTTGTTTTTGTTTCGGCAAAAACAAAACAAAGAGTTCACAAGATATTGCCCCTTGTAAATGAAGTTGCAGAGGCTCATTCCATGAGGGTATCTACTTCAATTCTCAATGATGTGATTGCAGATGCTATTATGATGACACCTCCTCCATCGGATAAGGGGAAACGCTTAAAAATAAAATATGTGACCCAAGTAGCGGTAAAACCACCTACTTTTGTGATTTTTGTTAATAATAAAGAGTTAATGCACTTTTCCTATGAAAGATATTTAGAAAATAAATTAAGGGAGGCTTTCGGATTTGAAGGTACCCCAATTCGTTTGATCACTCGTGATACAGAGGAATCATGATAAGAAAGGGGATTTAAAAATGGGGGAAAAACTCTCTGTAGCCGTAATTGGGGCTGGAAGTTGGGGTACTGCCCTTGCGATGGTTTTAGCCAATAATGGTATCCAAGTGGAGCTTTATACAAGGAGAGAAGATCAAAAGAAGGAAATCAATACCAAACGTACAAATCAGAAATATCTTCCTGGTATCTATTTACCCGATTCGATTCACGCAGATACAGATTTAGAAAGAGTTGTTAAGAAGAAACCTTTTATCATTCTTGTTGTTCCTTCTCATGTGATGAGATCAACGGTTAGAAAGATAAAAGATTTGGTTACTGAAGATACGATGATCATTCACGCTATAAAAGGACTAGAGGAAAATACCTATAAAAGAATGAGTGAAGTGATTCACGAAGAACTCCCTTACCTTCCTAAGAATCAAATCATGGTTTTATCTGGGCCAAGCCATGCTGAAGAAGTAAGTCGATTTACACCAACAACGGTTGTTGTTTCTGGTGAAGATCTTACTCTAGCTGAAAAAGGACAAGATTTATTCATTAACCAGAATTTTCGTGTTTATACCAATACCGATTTAATTGGGGTAGAAATTGCGGGGTCACTTAAAAATATTATTGCTTTAGGTGCAGGCCTTTCCGACGGATTAGGGTTTGGAGATAATGCAAAAGCAGCTCTTATTACACGAGGGCTTGCAGAAATCACTAGGTTGGGGATAGAATTAGGAGCAAACCCATTAACATTCCTTGGCTTAGCAGGAGTGGGGGATCTTGTTGTTACTTGTACTAGTCGGCATAGTCGAAACTGGAGAGCTGGATTCCAACTAGGTAAAGGGGAAAGGCTTAAGCAAGTTTTAGAACAGATGGGAATGGTTGTTGAGGGTGTAAAAACAACGAAAGTTGCTTATCAACTTTCTCAACATCTCCAAGTAAAAATGCCCATCACCCAAGAATTATACCGAGTATTATTTGAAGGAAAATCCCCTAAACAAGCAGTGGAAGATTTAATGGGCAGGGTTAAAACACATGAGATGGAAGAAATTGCATTTGAACAGTTACTACGATTTGAACAGAAAGGATGACATCTTTGTCAGTAATCATCAGTTTTTTTCCTAATAATAAAAAGATCGAAGTGAAACCTGGAACAACGATATTAAAAGCAGCGATTAAAGCAGATATCCACCTTGCTCACAAATGTGGGGGTAAAGGTGCTTGTCTCACTTGTAAAGTAAAAGTTGAGGATCCATCCAAAGTTTTAGCACCTAGCAAAATTGAACAAAGAAAATTAGGACCAACATATCTTCAACAAGGAATGCGGTTAGGTTGTCAAACAAAGGTATTGGCAAGCGTTAAAATAGAGATTCCTGAAGATCCTTTAAAGGCTGCCATACGCAAACAATTGGCAAAACAAAGGGAGCAAAATTTTGATGATTAGTGTGTCATCAAAGCTTGTATTTTCCATACACTAGAAAATACAAGCCTTTTTTTATTATGTGGCTGCTTTGTAAACACAACTCCTTGATATTTTTGTATAAATTTGTTTTAGGTTTAAAGTGATGGTGTTCTATTCTGTGTTTCTTTATCATAGATATTTAGTGTTTAGTGAACCAAGCATACTAAGAGGCAAGAAAGAAAATTTACTATTGATGTCATAAACGAAATAACGATCACATATATATATACTGTCCAATTTTGGTGTACGAGTCATTGTGGCTATTAGGGAGGGATGGCAATTTTCCTTGGTTTATTCATGCCATGTGAAATAGAGGAGGGATATAGTGGAAAAGTTTGATATTTTCAAAGATATAGCTGAACGAACTGGCGGAGATATCTATATCGGCGTTGTTGGTGCTGTAAGAACCGGAAAATCAACGTTTATTAAAAAGTTTATGGAAACCTTAGTTTTACCTAAAATTTTAAATGAGAATGAAAAAGTGAGAGCAACGGATGAATTGCCGCAAAGCGCTGCTGGTAGAACGATTATGACAACTGAACCCAAATTTGTTCCTAACCAAGCGGTTCAAATTCATGTTGACGAAGGTTTGGATATTAATGTGCGTTTGGTTGATTGTGTTGGTTATGCAGTAACAGGGGCAAAGGGCTATGAAGATGAAAACGGTGGACCAAGAATGGTTAATACTCCTTGGTTTGACGAACCCATTCCTTTTCAAGAAGCAGCGGAAATTGGGACAAGAAAAGTTATACAAGAACATTCTACAATAGGGGTTGTGATTACGACCGACGGAACAATCACAGATATTCCAAGAGAAGATTATATTGAGGCAGAAGAAAGGGTTGTAGCTGAACTAAAAGAAATAGGAAAACCATTTGTGATGATTATCAATTCTGTTAACCCAGAATCAGAACAGACCCAATTATTAAAAGAAGAGTTAAGTGAAAAATACGATATACCAATACTAACAATGAGTGTGGCAAATATTCAAGAAGAGGACATTTTGAATGTTTTAAGAGAAGTATTGTTTGAATTTCCTGTTCATGAAGTAAATGTAAATCTTCCAAGTTGGGTTATGGTATTAAACGAGGATCATTGGTTATTAAAGAATTTTCAAGAAGCAATACAAAATACGGTGAAAGATATTCGAAGGCTACGAGATGTCAGAGTGGTGGTTGACCAATTTAAAGAATATGAATTTATTGCTGATGCCACATTAGCCGAGATGAACATGGGTCAAGGGATTGCAGAAATTGACTTGTTTGCTCCAGATGAACTCTATGATCAAATATTAATGGAAATTGTTGGAGTTGAGATTAAAGGAAAAGATCATTTATTACAATTAATGGTTGAATTTTCAAATGCAAAAAAAGAATATGATAAAGTGAAAGATGCTTTGATCATGGTGAAACAAACGGGATATGGTATTGCCCAGCCATTACTAGAAGATATGACGCTTAAAGAACCAGAGTTGATCCGTCAAGGTTCTAGATTCGGCGTTCGCTTAAAAGCAACAGCTCCATCAATCCATATGATCAAAGTTGATGTAGAATCAGAATTTGCTCCAATTATAGGGTCTGAGAAACAAAGTGAAGAGCTTTTAAGATACCTGATGCAAGACTTCGAAGAAGATCCATTAAAAATGTGGGATTCTGACATATTTGGACGTTCATTGGCAAGTATTGTACGTGAGGGAATTCAAGCCAAATTATCGATGATGCCTGAAAACGCGAGATATAAATTAAAAGAAACTTTGGAAAGAATCATTAATGAGGGTTCAGGTGGACTCATCGCCATCATTTTATAAAATATGAATTTTTTTCAACAAAAAAGCACTCTTTGAGTGTTTTTTTGTTTTTTTAAGTGTAATTTTGATGAAAAAGCCTTGAATTTACTAAGTTTGTATATTACTATATGCTTGTCTACAAAAAAAATGAAAATCCTTGTTAATCGAGTATAATTTTTGAAAAAACGGTTAACACATGATATAACGGTATTTTTCCCTTGGGAGGAGGTGAATAAATTGAATAAGACAGAACTAATCGCTAGAGTTGCTGAAATGGCTGAATTAACAAAGAAAGATGCGACTAAAGCAGTTGATGCAATCTTTGAAGCCATCTCCGAGGCTTTAAGAAAAGGAGATAAAGTTCAAATTATTGGTTTTGGTAATTTTGAAGTTCGTGAACGTTCTGCACGGAAAGGACGTAATCCTCAAACCGGAGAAGAAATCGAAATAGCTGCAAGCAGAGTACCAGCTTTTAAACCTGGTAAAGCTTTAAAAGATGTTGTTAAATAATAATCGTACATAATTTTTGAAGAGTCACAGAAGGTAACACTTCGTGACTCTTCTTTTTTTGATTTTCCACTATAAAAATGTTAAAATTAATTTTGTTTTTTGGGAGTGTTGTGAAGGAGGCAATTTTTGATGAGTGTGAATCATGAACAAATAAAAGAGGCCGTCAAATTAATTTTAAATGCCATCGGAGAAAATCCAGAAAGAGAAGGTTTAGTGAATACGCCCGCTCGTGTAGCAAGAATGTATGAAGAGATCTTTGCAGGGCTTGAACAAGATCCAAAGGATTATTTTGATGTTATCTTTAGCGAAGAACATGACGAGGTTGTTCTTGTAAAAGATATTCCATTTTATTCAATGTGTGAACATCATTTAATCCCTTTTTTTGGTGTTGCACATGTGGCCTATATTCCTAGAGATGGCAGAGTAACTGGACTAAGTAAATTAGCCCGAGCTGTTGAAGCCGTTGCGAAAAGACCCCAATTGCAAGAACGAATTACCGATACTGTAGCCGATGCGATTATGGAGAAGTTAGAACCTTATGGAGTATTTGTCATGATTGAAGCTGAGCATATGTGTATGACCATGCGTGGGGTTAAAAAACCGGGCGCTAAAACGGTGACGATAGCTGCAAGGGGAATTTATCGAGAAGATCCCCAATTAAGAAACGAAATCCTACAATTAATTCGGTCATAAAAAAATAGAAAAGTAAAACATTTTTCAAAGACCTTGAAATCTTTTTATTTTTGATTAAAATAATATTATGTGAATTCGGGACGTGGCGCAGTCCGGTAGCGCGCACCCTTGGGGTGGGTGAGGTCGCAGGTTCAAATCCTGTCGTTCCGACCATCTTCGCTAACAAAACATCTCGTTGCAAGACGAGGTGTTTTTTTTTAATACTTTATGGAATATTTCGTTTCGGTTACAATAATGATGAAAAGATGAAAAGGATTACATAATATAGATGAGAAGAGGGTGATTTAATGTTTTATAATCAAAATGGATTTTTTGTGATAAAGGCAAAGGAAAATGGTGTAAACGTGATTGGTTTAACTCGTGGACAAGATACCAAATTTCATCACCTTGAAAAATTAGATAAAGGGGAAGTAATGATTGCAGAATTTACTGAGCATACTTCTGCAGTAAAGGTAAGGGGAAAGGCTGAAATCCTAACTCCATTTGGTAAAATCAATACCGATGAATAGAATATTTTATACAAGCTGGCATAGCCAGCTTTTTTTTATTGTAAGATATATTGGAGGTGTTTTTGGTGCATAGTTTACGTAATGTTTCAAAAGGAATGATGGCCGCATTGGTTTTATCGGTAGTGATTGCATTTACAATATCTCTTATTCCCAGTGTACAATTTTCACAATTACAACCTGATTTTCCCGTGTTTAAACATATAAGTCAATCCACTTTATCAGAAGAAAATTTGGTTGACTTTATTTCATCAACACCCACTCAATTATTAATTAAAAAAGTAATTTGGAAAGAAGAAACATTAGCCATTGATTTTTTAATTGACAAAAATCACCGGGTTGAAACTAATGATATGTATAGAGATTTATATACAGTTACTAAAAAAGGATTTGTTCAAACCAAAAATGTAAAAAAAATTTTACTTCGAGTATTTGTGAATAATATGGATACTCTTTTTATGTCTGTTGCTGCAGATAAAAAAGATATTTTAAAAAATCCAACGATGGAATTAGAAGAGTCGATGACTTACAAAGAATTTTTAGAAAAGCATTTTAGAACTAATTATGGAAATGCTATCAAACCAGACTAAAGGATAAAATGTTGTATTGATAAAAACCTGTTACCTAGATGATAATTATGTTATACTTGTCTGGGTAAGAAATGTTAAATGTTGATTATTTTTTGGAGGATTTTGATCATGATGATTACTCATGGTACATTTCATCTAGAGATCAATGAAATTTTGACAGAGCTTAAGAACAAGGTTGATCATATATTTATAAAAAAGTATGTTACGATTCCAAAGTTCCCACTCATTCGTTTACAATTACTCAATTTGCTTTTGTTCCAAGCCTCTTTTCCCCGTTCATTAAGGAAACTATACTGTGTGACAACGGGTCTCGTTCAGATGGGATTAGATGTTCATGAAGAGATTGTAAACCAAAAAGAATATAATGAAAGAGAAATTCGTTCAAGGCAATTGTCTATCCTTGCAGGCGATTATTATAGCAGTCAATATTATTCTTTATTATCCAAGGCGAATTTAGTAGATGGGATTAAACGAATCGCTGCCGGAATACGAGATGTTAATATCGCAAAGATGAATCTCTATACAGAAAATGATGGAAAGGGATTTGAGTCAATTGAACAAATGATAGAGATTGTTAAAGTAAAAGAAAGTACCTTATATCTTCAATTTTTAGACCTGCTTAAAACAGAAGAAGAGCGATTATTCTGGAAAAAACTCATAGAAGATATGATTTTACTTTCCAGTCTAATAGAAGAGCAAAAACAACATCAAATTTCCCGCCACCAGATTTCATATCTATTAGTGAATTATTTTGCAAGCACTACTGAAAGAAGAGAGATCGTCGATAATAAACCTGAATGGAAAATAAAAGTAAAAAAGCTCTATCATAAGTATAATATACAGCGAAAAATTGAAGAATTGATTTTAAATATTCAAGAGAAACTCGCAAAGCAAATCAATCAAATTGAGAATTTATTTCTGAAGAATGAGCTTTATAATATTTTTGAGCAAATTCAAGGCTCGATTCATGAAATCGAAAATATCGTAAAAGATGTTTAGATAATGGTAAATAATGGAAGGGAGAAGAATAGGTGGAAAAGACAACCTATGTAAGAGGGAAAAAGAAAGAAGAATTTGTTCACGCTGTATTTGAAAATATTGCAGATAAATATGACATGATGAATACTGTACTAAGTTTTCGTAGGCATAAAGCTTGGCGAAAATTCGCAATGAAAAAAATGAATGTCAAAGTAGGAGAAAACGCAATTGATGTAGCTTGTGGTACAGCCGATTGGACGATCGCTTTAGCGAAGGCTTCAAAAACAGGAAAGATCATCGGTTTAGACTTTAGTGAAAAGATGTTAGAAGTAGGACGAAAGAAGATCCATAAACTTCAATTGGACAAGCAGATCGAATTGATACAGGGAAATGCGATGAAACTACCATTTGAAGATAATCGTTTTGATCATGCTACCATTGGTTTTGCACTAAGGAATGTGCCAGATATTGAAGTTGTTTTATCGGAAATGAAAAGAGTGGTTAAACCAGGGGGGAAAGTGGTTTCTTTAGAACTATCCAAACCTAATTGGCCTCCTTTTAGAAAAATATATTACTTCTATTTTTATAAATTACTTCCCTTACTAGGGAAAATATTTGCTAACCGTTATGAGCAATATTCATGGCTGCCTGAATCGTTAACGAACTTCCCTGATCAAAAAGAATTGGCAAAAATCTTTGAAAAAGTAGGTTTGGAACGAGTGGAAGTTTATCCATTAACAGGTGGCATTGCCGCATTACATATTGGATATAAAAAGGGGAAATAAGTAATGGCTTATCGCGATTTAAGGGAATATATGCAAGTATTAGAGAAAAAAGGTTTGTTAAAACGGATAAAAACAGAAGTGGATCCTGAGTTAGAGATTGCTGAAATTACAGATCGAGTATCCAAAATGTCTGGAGGTGGCCCAGCGCTTTTATTTGAGAATGTAAAAGGTTATGATATACCTGTTTTAACAAACGCAATGGGCTCTTATGAACGAATTAAATTAGCATTAGAAGTCGATGATCTTGATGACATCGGAAAACGAATCATGGATTTTTTAGAGAACCCATCACCTACCGGTTTAATGGCAAAGATTAAAGCTTTGCCTAAATTAGCTGAAATTAACTCTTATATTCCTAAAATCGTAAAAAGCGGTCCTGTTCAAGAAGTTGTTATTACGGATCAACCATCATTGGACAAGTTCCCGATCTTAAAAACCTGGCCAAAAGATGGTGGTAAGTTCATTACAATGCCTTTAGTCTTTACGAGAGATCCAGAGACGGGCACACGTAATTGTGGAATGTATCGAATGCAAGTTTATGACAGTCAAACCACAGGAATGCATTGGCATAAACACAAAGATGGTGCGTTACATCAATATAAACTAAAAAAATCGAAAGACAAACCAAAACGTATGGAAGTAGCCGTTGCCATCGGAGCTGATCCAGCGGTCATCTATTCGGCAACAGCACCATTACCACCAGAAATTGATGAGATGCTGTTTGCTGGTTTCTTAAGAAAAGCACCAGTTGAGTTAGTAAAATGTAAAACAGTAGATCTTGAGGTTCCTGCACATGCAGAAATTGTTTTGGAAGGTTATGTTGATGTAGATGAGCTGCGAATTGAAGGACCGTTTGGAGACCATACGGGTTACTATTCCCTTGCTGATTTATATCCAGTTTTTCATATCACCGCTATTACGCATCGAAAAAATCCTATATATATAAGCACTATTGTAGGGAAACCACCACAAGAAGATGTTTATTTAGGCAAAGCGACAGAAAGAATTTTTTTGCAACTCTTAAAAGTAATGGTACCTGAAATCAAAGATATGAATATGCCGCCAGAAGGAGTATTTCATAACTGTGTGATTGTTTCCATTAAAAAGAGATATCCTTTTCAGGCTAAAAAAGTGATGAATGCATTATGGGGTTTAGGCTTGATGATGTTATCTAAATTAATTATTGTGGTCGATGAAGATGTAAATGTTCAGAATATCTCTGAGGTTGCTTGGAGGGTATTTAATAATATCGATCCCCGTCGCGATGTGACGATCATTGACGGACCTTTAGATGATCTTGATCATTCCTCTCCGATGCCATTTATTGGTTCAAAAATGGGGATCGATGCAACGAAAAAGTGGCCTTCAGAAGGCCATATGAGGGAATGGCCGGATGACGTAGAGATGTCCCCAGAAATAAAAGCCTTAGTAGATCGGAAGTGGAAAGACTATGGGATTGAATAAACTAAAAACGATTTTAGAAATGATTAAGTTTGAACATACGATCTTCGCATTACCTTTTGCCTATGTAGGTATGATATTAGGAAGTATGGAACAATTTGGGCACCTCCCAACATGGGGACAATTCTTTTGGATTACAATGGCAATGGTTGGGGCTAGAAGTGCTGCTATGGCACTAAACCGTCTCATTGATCGAACGATTGATAAATTAAATCCAAGAACAGCAAATCGGGCAATTCCAGCTGGCAAAATTGGGACAAATGAGGTTGTTATTTTTATTATTGGATCGTTTTTGTTACTTTTTATTGCAGCTTGGAATTTAAGTGACCTTGCTTTGAAATTATTACCGATTGCCGTTTTTGTACTTGTCTTATATTCTTATACAAAACGATTTACTTGGACTTGCCATTTTATTTTAGGGATAGCGATCGGTTTAGCACCTCTAGGAGCTTGGGTAGCTGTTACAAACGAAATTACTTATCCAGCTGTTATTCTCTTTATTTCTGTCGCTCTTTGGACTGCTGGATTTGATATAATTTATGCCACACAAGATATGGAATTCGATAAAAAATATGGTCTTTACTCGATTCCTTCAAGATTTGGTTTAAAAACCTCGTTAATCTTTGCGAGAGTGATTCACGGAGTTACGATCCTTGGTTTATTTTATCTCTTCTTTATTACTCATCTGGGTTGGTGGTATTTAATCGGTGTGATTGTAGCGAATTTTATTTTGCATTATGAACATTCTATTATTTCTCCAAACGATATGTCGAGATTAGATACAGCATTTTTTACGATGAATGGAATTTTAAGTGTAGTTATTTTTATTTTTACTTCCATTGATCTGGTGATGAAATAATGACGCAACGAAGAATCTTTACAGTAGGAATTACAGGAGCTAGTGGAGCGATTTATGGAGTGCGATTGACGCAAGAATTGTTAAAATTAGGACATAAAATTCATCTTGTTGTAACTGAAGCAGGTTGGCAAGTATTTGAACAAGAGTTAGATTGGAAGATTAAAGATCGAAATATTGTAATTGATGAACAATTTCAAAGGTTTGTTGGTGAATTGCATTTTCATTCATTACACGATTTTTCTGCACCAATTGCTAGTGGTTCTTATCAGGTAGATGGAATGGTTGTTATTCCGTGTTCAATGGGGACTTTATCGGGGATTGCAAATGGGGCATCTGGCAATCTTTTAGAACGGGCAGCGGATGTAGTATTAAAAGAAGGAAAAAAGTTAATTATTGTTCCAAGAGAGACACCACTTCATCAAATTCATCTCGAAAATATGCTAAAACTAGCAAAAGCAGGAGCTAGAATT
The DNA here is from genome assembly GCF_048381575.1 of Tepidibacillus sp. LV47. Lineage (NCBI taxonomy): Bacteria > Bacillati > Bacillota > Bacilli > Caryophanales > Bacillaceae > Tepidibacillus > Tepidibacillus sp. LV47. The sequence continues at coordinate 61,867 of NZ_JBLWIF010000003.1, read as the reverse complement.
TTGCCTGCTATGCCTGGGTTTTATCATAAACCGCGAACCATCGATGAGTTAGTGAATCATTTAGTAGGGAAAGTATTAGACTCTTTAGAAGTGGAGCATTCATTGTTTAAACGGTGGGGGGAGAACATTGGCGAAACTTAGAATTGGCAGAATTACATACACAAATATTTGGCCTATTTACCATTTTTTCGATCAGAAACAATTTCAAGATGAAATTGAGCTCATTCCCCAAGTTCCAAGCCAATTAAACCAAAGAATGAAAGATGGTACCATTGATATGGGTGCGATTTCATCTTTTGCTTATGCAGAACAAGCAGAAAACTATGTTTTATTACCCAATTTATCGGTTAGTGCTTATGGTAGAGTAGGGTCTATATCCCTATTCTTAAAAGATGATCTAGAGAAAATTAAAAACAAAAAAGTCGCTTTGACGAACACATCCGCAACTTCTGTAAATTTAGTAAAGATCCTAATAGAAGGGTTTCTAGGCGGGAAACCCGAATATATAATCATGGAGCCTAATCTGGAGAAAATGATGAAAGTGGCAGATGCAGCTTTACTCATTGGAGACGAAGCCCTTATTCAGGGGTGGGAAAATCAATTAAAGCAAAAATATCATGTAATTGACCTTGGTGAAGAATGGAAAAAAAGAACAGGCCTTTGGATGACTTTTGCTGTTTGGGCCGTTCGCAAAAAAGTAGTTGAACGCTTTCCCGAGTTATTATATAAAGTATATCGGGCTTTTTTAAATAGCAAAAATGAAGGATATCAAAAAAGAGATGTCATTGTGGAAGAATCTATGTTGAGATTTGGCGGAACGAAACAATTTTGGGAAGACTATTTTCGTGGGCTATCTTACGATTTTAGCGACCCTCAGATCGAAGGGTTAAATCATTATTATCAGATGGCTCAGAGAATTGGTGTGTTGGAGAAGGCACCAAAGATTGAGATTTTAAATATGGAAAATTTACAACCATACCCACTTTTTGCATCAGAAAAATATAAATAAGGTGAATTGGATGAAGCTTTTAGATATTTACGCAAAAATGAAAAGTGACATTAAGGAGATTGAAAAAGAACTCTCCCGTGCAGTATCTACTAATCAAATGATTCTGAATCAATCATCAAGCCATCTTTTAAAAGCTGGTGGGAAACGGATTCGTCCAATTTTTGTATTGTTATCGGGTCATTTTGGCGATTATCAATTTGATAAATTAAAGAAAGTCGCTGCTGCTTTAGAATTAATTCATATGGCCACCCTTGTTCATGATGACGTGATCGATGATGCTGACAAAAGAAGGGGAAAATTGACAGTAAAAGCTCAGTGGGATAATAAGGTGGCAATGTATACTGGGGATTATATTTTAGCCCAAGCTTTAATGTTAATCACCGAATTTGAACAACCTGAGATTCATCAAACATTATCAAAGGCCCTTGTGCAAATGAGTGAAGGAGAAATTGATCAAATACGGGATTTTAACAATTGGAATCAATCTTTAAAACATTATTTAAAAAGAATAAAACGGAAGACTGCCTTATTAATTGCCATATCCTGTAAACTTGGAGCTTTAGCTAGTCATGCTAAACCAAAAATTGTAAGAGGGCTCTACCAGTATGGTTATAATGTAGGTATGGCTTTTCAGATTATTGATGATATTCTAGATTTCACTGGTACCACAGAACAACTTGGCAAACCTGCTGGAAGCGATTTACGACAAGGAAATATCACGATACCGGCTTTATATGCTTTGCATTATTCAATGGATCGGTTACGACTACAAGAAATTATACGTAATCGTGATATGGAAAAGCGAATCGACGAGGTTATCGATATGATTCGTACATCTGAGGGGATTAAATATGCACATCATTTAGCAGAGCGATATATTGAAAAGGCAAAGAAAGCATTGCTAGACCTGCCACCTATTCGGGAACGGAAGATACTATTTGAGATCAGCGATTTTATTATTGATCGAACATACTAATTTTTGCAGGGTTGTATATTCCATAAGCATTGGAATAACACCTCTTTTTTTATAAGATTTATTTTCAGATAGTTGATACAATATCAAAAATTTGTTAAAATCTTCCTTGGCAGCTTATTTGTGATTTGGATGGAGGAAGAAAAAATGGAAAGAACATTTTTAATGGTTAAACCAGATGGAGTACAACGCTCTTTAATTGGAGAAATCGTTTCTCGCTTTGAGAAAAAAGGATTTACCCTTGTAGGTGCTAAGCTGATGCAAATTGACTCTAAATTAGCTGAAAAACACTATCAAGAACACATAGGAAAACCATTTTTCCAAGAGTTAGTGGAGTTTATCACTTCTGGACCAGTATTTGCAATGGTTTGGGAAGGAAAAAATGTGATTTCTGTTGCGCGAAATATGATGGGAAAAACCAATCCACAAGAGGCCTTACCTGGTACAATTCGGGGTGATTATGGTTTATCAGTAGGAATGAATATTATTCATGGGTCTGATTCTAAAGAAAGCGCAGAAAGGGAAATTAAACTCTTTTTTAAAGAGGAAGAATTGATTACATATGAGAAAAATATCAATCGTTGGATTTAAAGAAAGTATCATCTTAATCTTTTAAGGAAATAGGCTACATTTAGTAGCCTATTTTTCTTTTTGCTTGAAAAAGAGGATTTTCAACCTCAATAGAGAATAATGTTTTAGTAATGACAATCAAGGATGATTAAAGGAGAAAATAATCATGACAGCATTTGATCAAGATTATCAATTCTTTGTTAGTAATTTTCGGAAGAAAACAGGTATCGACTTGAATCTTTATAAAGAACAACAGATGAAAAGAAGATTAAATTCCTTACGGATGAAAAGAGGATTTAGTAATTTTCGTGAATATTTTAAGGCGATAGAAACAGATGAAACATTATATTTAGAATTATTAGATCGAATAACCATTAATGTTTCTGAATTTTTCCGTAATCGTCCTAGATGGAAAGTCTTAGAAGAAAAAATTCTTCCTTATCTTCTGCAAACAAAGACATTGAAAGCTTGGAGTGCAGCTTGTTCTACAGGGGAAGAACCATATACATTGGCTATGATCATAAATAAGAAATACCCTTCAACACGTTTAGATTTGTTAGCTACCGACATCGATGAAGGAGCATTAAGAAAAGCAAAAGAAGGAATCTATCATGAAAGATCAATCCAAGAAGTTCCAAAAGAATATATTCATACTTATTTTACCGTGAACCAAGATCTTTATTATATTTCTGATAGAATTAAAAATCAGGTTAAGTTTAAGAAACATAATCTTCTATCTGATTCATTTGATGACAACTACGATTTGATCATTTGTAGAAACGTTATGATCTATTTTACTGAAGAAGCAAAACATCAACTTTATCAAAAATTTAGTGATTCTCTACGTTCCGGTGGTATTCTATTTGTTGGCAGTACAGAACAAATTTTTAATCCAGTCCAGTACCAATTAGAACCTGTTGAAACATTTTTTTACCGCAAAATGAGATGAAAAAATTGAGTAAGGAGACGTATAAATGTTATCTTTTCTTATCATTATTGGAATGAGCACAATCTTTCATCAATACGGTTTTCGTTTTCTTTTAAAACATAAAATTTTTGGACAGCAAAAAGATGAGTTATATGCTTATACTTTTTTGATGTTAAGTGGAATTGTCGTTGGTGAGTATATTTCGATTGTAATTTTACCTGATTTTTTTCACCTATCATATATTGAATTAATTGGAACGGGTACATTGATTTCCATTTTGATGGGTGAGACCGTTTATTATCGTAATGATCGATTAATAAAACGAATGATCACAATGGAGAACAAGAAATAGGTATATATTTGGCTATTTTTTCCTATACTAAAAATAGTAGATTTTTTATTGGAGGTATAGCATGGATAAAGGAACCATTATTGAAGCCTATTCTCGTGGCCTTTTATCAAAAGATGAATGTACCAAATTGTTAGGTATTGATCCAAGTATATTATTAAAGGATGATCAGCCGAATCGGTATATCCAGCAAGATCGGAAACCTTTTGCTAATTGATCGCTTTTAAGAAGTCTAGTTCACCTATACAAACTAGACTTCTATTTTCATATAAAAATAGACAGAATTGAGAAGAAATTAGAAATTTTATGTTGCTTTGCGAGGATTTATAATATAATAAAATTTATTATGAGCTGAGAGGAGAGAAGAAAATGAGGTTCTTAACCGCTGGGGAATCACATGGACCTCAATTGACAGCGATTATTGAAGGGGTTCCTAGTGGTTTTCCAATATCTATTCCACAGATTAATGAGAGTTTAGCGAAAAGACAGCGCGGTTATGGAAGAGGAAGACGAATGCAAATCGAAAAAGATCAAGTAGAGATATTAAGTGGTGTACGTTTTGGTAAAACAACAGGTGCACCGATTACATTGGTGATTAAAAATAAAGATTATGTTCATTGGCAAAAGATTATGAGTGTAGATGATCAAAAAATTGATCATTCAAGAAGAGTTTCCCGGCCAAGGCCAGGACATGCCGATTTGAATGGCGGACTTAAGTATCAAGTAAAGGATTTAAGAGATATTTTAGAACGTTCAAGCGCAAGAGAAACAGCGATACGTGTAACAGTTGGTGCGATAGCAAAGCAATTGTTAAATCCTTTTGGAATACGATCATTTAGCCATGTTATTAATATTGGAGGAATTGAAGCAAAATCTTTTGAACAGCTTAAACCGAAAAACATAGAAGAATTGATCCAACAAATCGAGTCCTCGGAGGTGCGTTGTGCCGATCAACAGAAGACTGAACTGATGAAACAAAAGATTGATCAAGCTAAGGCTAATGGAGATACGGTAGGTGGTATTGTCGAAGTGGTTGTTTTTGGCTTACCTGTTGGACTAGGGAGTCATGTACACTGGGATCGTAAATTGGATGGCCGACTTGGGCAAGCGATTCTTAGCATTCAGGCTTTTAAAGGTGTTGAGCTTGGTATGGGTTTCGCTGTTGCTAATCATTTTGGTTCTGAAGTTCATGACGAAATTTTTTGGAATGAGGAGAAAGGGTTTTATCGAGCAACGAATCGAGCTGGAGGTATCGAAGGTGGGATGACAACGGGAGAACCTTTGGTGATCAGGGGTGTAATGAAACCAATCCCCACGTTATATAAACCTCTAAAAAGCGTGGACATTGATTCGAAAGCTCCCTTTGAAGCAAGTGTTGAACGTTCAGATGCTTGTGCTGTTCCAGCTGCTAGTATTGTAGCAGAACATGTCGTCTTATGGGAGGTCGCAAATGCTTTTTTTGAAAAATTTTCGGGTGATTCTTATATAGAGATTGAACAACAACTTAAGAATTATCTTCAATTGGTGAGGAATTATTAATATGGCTGTCAAGCGATTGAAAATAGAGACAAAAGAGCACAATTATGATCTTTTAATTGGTGCAGGAATTATTAACCAATTTGCTGACTATTTATATCAATTAGGAATCACCTCGAAAACCAAAATTTTGCTCATAACCGACTCGAATGTTGCCCAATTTCATCTTGAAGTAGTAAAAAAAGTCCTTTCTTCTTTCCAATTGTATGAATACATTGTTCCAGCAGGGGATACAGCGAAATCTTTGAAACAAGTAGAAGCGATCATTACCTTTATGATTCAACATGGATTTGACCGATCCTCTTATGTGATTGCCTTAGGCGGAGGCGTAGTTGGTGATTTGAGTGGTTTTGTTGCGGCGATTTATATGAGAGGAATTCCTTTTATTCAATGCCCTACAACCATCTTGGCTCATGATAGTAGTATTGGTGGAAAGGTAGGAATTAATCATCCTTTAGGTAAAAATTTAATTGGCGCTTTTCATCAACCATCATTTGTGCTTTATGAGACAGAGTTTTTAACCACTTTACCAAAAAGAGAGATTCGTTCTGGCTTAGCAGAGGTCATTAAACATGGATTGATCGCTGATTCCAGTTTTATTAACTGGTTAAGTCAACATGTTGAATCTTTATTAAATCTAGATTTTGAAGCTCTAAATGAAGCACTTTATCAAGGGTCAAGAATTAAAGCAGCGATTGTCAAAGAAGATGAAAAAGAACAAGGAATTCGTGCTTATTTGAATTTTGGTCATACACTAGGTCATGCGATTGAGACCCTTTCGAAGTATCAGTATTCTCATGGAGAAACAGTTGCGATTGGAATGGTATTTGCGACCCGACTTGCAAGGAAAATGGGATATATTTCAAGAGAGATCGAAGAATACTATGTGAATTTAATTGAACGTTTTCAATTACCTACAACCATTCCTAAGGATTATAATACAGAAGAAATTATAAAGATTCTGTTGAGAGACAAAAAATTTAAACATCATCAAATCCGAATGGTCATCCCTATTGAGATTGGAAAAGTGACGATTGTTGAAGGGATTGAAATCGATCGGGTAAAACAAACGATTGAAGAATTAAAAGTTTAAATGTGAATGATTGTAATAAAAAAGGTGAGGAGAAAAGATGAAAACGGTACATTCCATATCTTCATTATCAGGTTCAATACAAGTTCCAGGTGATAAGTCCATTTCCCATCGAGCAGTTATGCTTGCTGCAATAGCAGAAGGAATAACGGAAATTAACGGATTTTTAAATGGTGAAGATTGTTTGCATACAATCAAGGTATTTAAGCAACTGGGAGTGGAGATTGAACAGACAGGGGAAACAGCTTATAAAGTGAAAGGAAATGGACTTTATTCTTTAAAAGAACCAAAAGATGTTTTATATGTTGGTAATTCGGGAACGACCATCCGTTTGACTTCTGGAATATTAGCGGGTCAACCTTTCTATAGTGTATTAACAGGGGATCAGTCCATCATTCGTCGGCCAATGAAAAGAGTGATTGAACCACTTAGGAAAATGGGAGCTTTCATTGATGGAAAAGAAAATGGTCGTTTTGCTCCAATTACCATACGAGGTGGCTCTTTACATGGGATTAGCTATGAATCTCCTATAGCAAGTGCACAAGTGAAATCTGCTATTTTACTAGCTGGCTTGTATGCTGATACGCAGACGACATTCATTGAACCTTATCGATCAAGAGATCATAGCGAAAAATTATTAGCACAGTTTGGTGCCAAACTTGAGATTAAAGGTCGACAAGTCACTATCTTTCCGAAACCACGTTTAGAAGCTCAGTCAATCCAAATTCCTGGTGATTTTTCGTCTGCCGCTTTCTTTATTGCTGCAGCACTAATTGTACCTAATAGTCGCATTGAGATTCGAAATGTAGGATTGAATGAAACGCGAATTGGTTTCCTTGAGATAGTGAAGAAAATGAACGGTAAAGTAGAAATTACTGATCAGCGTTTTTTTGGGCAAGAAGTGGTCGGAGATCTGATTATCGAAAGTAGTTCCTTGCATGGAATCGAAATTTCAGGGGAAATGATTCCTCGGCTAATTGATGAGTTACCCCTTTTGGCTGTTTTAGCTAGTCAAGCGGAAGGAACAACAAAAGTAACGGATGCAAAAGAATTAAGAGTAAAAGAAACCGACCGTATCGAAACCATTTCTACAGCACTTCGTAATGTTGGAGTTGAAATTGAAGAACTTGAGGATGGTTTTATTATCAAAGGAAAGCAAAAGATACGTGGTGGAGTGATTTCCACAAAAGGAGATCATCGAATCGGTATGGCAATGGCAATTGCGGGTTTAATTGCAGTAACACCCATTATCATTCATCAGTCAGAAGCGATTCATGTCTCTTACCCACAATTTTTTGAAGATTTAAAGCAACTTGCGAGATAGATTTTTTAATATTCTGAAAATTCATTGACTTTTTTGCCTATCCCATATATACTAAATGTAGCATAGTTAGTTGGTTTCTCTTCGCTCCTATCCTAATGCACTAATCGGTAATATACCGAATCCACATCATACAATTGATGTGGTTTTTTTGTTTTTTACCAATTTATTTTGGAATAAATTTTTTTATGTTAAACTAAAGAAAAAGTATTTGCTGGCACATAAATAGTGAGGTGCATAAAATGAAAGACTTTCATTCAGATCGTATTTCATCAATTCTAACGATGTTGGAATCAGGAGAATATGAACAAGTTATCGAACAGTTAACTAAAATAGATATTAACTCCCTTCAAAATGACGAAAAAATAGTTTTAACAAAAATTTATTTATCATTAGGATTTATGGATCAAGCAAGAATGATCATTCAACAATTAAAGAACGTAGAAACTAATTTTTCAGATCTACAACGATTGGAAGCAGAATTAGAATATAAAGAAGGGGATTATGATCATGCGATCGCTATTATGCATGATTTGGTTGAAAACGAAGAATATGATGATTATGATTTGGTATTTATATCCCAAATCTATTTTGACGATGGTTTACCGGAGGTCGCTTACCGCTATATTCAAAAAGCCCTCAACCTAAATTCAAAAATTCCCTTTTATCATTACCAAAAAGGCTTATATGCATTTGAAATGGGGAATATAAAAGAGGCCCTTGAGAGTTTCCAGGAAGCGATCAAATTAGATCCAGCCGAACCTCTCTATCATTTGGCCCTAGGTGAAGCTTATTACAGTTTAGGGCAATTCGAAGAGGCATTAGAAGAATATGATGAGGTATTAAAGAAGAATTCTGAACAAGAAGAAGCATTGTATTTAAAAGGGTTACTTTTGGTACAGATGGGTGATCTAGATGAAGGAATACGCTATTTAAAAAAAGTAGCTAAAATGCAACCAGAAAATATCGAACTTATGATCTCACTTGTTGATGCATATGAAAGGAATCATGACCATACAAAAGCTCAGGCCGTGTTGAAAAAAATTTTACAAATTGATGAATATTATTTACCTGCCTTAAAACGGTTGGGAGAGATTTACATATACCAAAAAGAATGGCAAAAAGCAAAAGAGATATTAAATAAAGCGCTTGAAATTGATCCAGATGACCTCACATTACAGGTAATGTATGCAAAAATACTAAAAACATATGGAGATGTTAAAGAAGCGATTCAACAATATGAATTGATCCATCAGAATGCTCCTTATGAAGAAGAAATATGTGAAAATTTAGGTGATCTCTATTTAAAAGCAGGTGAAGTAGAAAAAGCTATTCAATGTTACGAAAAACAATTAGAGATAGTCCAAGATCCCAAAATTTTGAACCAATTAGCTGCCTGTTATGCAGAGATAAAAGATTATCAAAAAGCGCTATCTATGATTGAACAATCTTTGGTTTTGGATGATTCTCAAGAGCAACTTCTTTTGATTAAAGAGCAATTTCTCGATTTACTCAAGTCCCAAGAGATCTAATCTTTTGGGACTTTATTAGTACGGTTTGTCATCACTCCGTTCATGGATTATCAGTGACAATTTTATTCTATCTGAATGGAATATTTTAACTAAAAAGAAGGGATAATAGTAAAAATTGGAATTAGGAGTGATGGCATTGAATTTAGCTGAGATGTTGTTATATGCGGATATCAGCCACATCAACAAAATTGCCGATCACTATCAATGTCAATGCGATCGTCATTCAAAACAAGATATGATTCAAACATTAATTTATAAAATCTTACAAAAGCAAACCATGTTGAATATCTTGAAGCAAGCCGATGATACGGAGCAAACATTTATGATGCTATTGTATCTTGATCAGAGAAATCAATTTACCATGGAAGATTTGCTTGCAAAAGGAAAAAAAGCGATTCAACTGCATGAATCATCCCATAAACCCCGTGATTTAATCCTGTTGTCATTAAAAAAAGGTTGGATCTTTCAAGGGTTAGAAAAAAAGAATGCTTTAGTATATTTAATTCCTGACGATTTAAAAGCAAAAATGTTGGAATTAATCCGTAATCAATATCTTTCTCAAATGCATACTCTAAAGGAACTTTCTTTTTACCGTGATGAAAAAAGGTTGATTGCAGCAGACTTTCAAACCTTTTTGAAGTTTGTATCCAATGAAGAAATATTACTCACAGGGGACGGTAGTATATATAAAAGGCAACAACAATTATTGTTTAATCAATTTTTAGTACCCGAAGAACCGATTAAAAAGCCAGGATGGAGATTTGGTTATGGTCGAAGATATCGTCAATACCCAGATCGTTTTTCCCTTATCTACGATTATGCTTTTTACAAAAAAATGATTGAAGAAGATGAAAGAGGATTCTTATATTTGACAAATTTAGGAAGAAATCGATTGGATCATGAGAATCTAGAAGAAATTACAATGGAAATTTATAAATTTTGGCTTCGAATTTATAAATCCTCTATTCCCTTCTTGCCATTTATCGTTCAGCTGATTGACCTTTTAGCTTTTGATTGTTGGCTTTCTTTAGAAGATCTAAAAAGAACGGTTTTAATTTGGCTAAAAGATCGTTATTATGAAACCAAGGAGGTTATTTTTAACGAAAGAATTATTAAAATGTTACATCATCTTGGAATTATTCAAATTGGCCAGGACCAAGAGAAAAGTTATATTCGTTTAACAAAAGAAGGTCATCGATTCGTAAATGGTTTTGAAATGTAAAAGAAACGTAACTTAAATAAAGGATTTTGGGACCATAAAAGCGAAAATAAAAGTAAAGGAATAAAGCCAAACTGATTCGCCTAATTTTCTAACAACAATATAGAATCTTCAAACTTTTAGTATTTAATATAAACGTTACATCATATGTATAAAATAGGAGGGTGGCATCATCGAAAATGATTACGGTTTCAGAGAAGAAAGATTTTATTAAGTGGTTCTTGAATTCATATACATTAGCAAAAAAGGAAGCAGCTTGGTTATTAACTTATATTGCCTCAAACGAAAAACTATTAGAAAAAGTTCATTTTGTTAATGACATCCACGATTTGCCTAAATCCATCCTCATATCAACAGAATGTGTAACCATGACCCCATTCAAATTTTACAAAAACAACCGTGTTACACCTGATGTAGAAACAGCATTTTTAGACATTCGTTCCAATCCAGATGAAGATATCTATATAGGTCTGTATTTTAAAGACCGGGAATTTTCCCCGGAATACGCCGCGGTATTGGAGGGAAATCCAATGGAAAAACAGAACATGGTCAAAGACTCATTGTTAGAGTTGTTCGCGGAGATGGTATTGGATCAAGTTACATTTCAATTCACAAAAGAAAAATTATATATTGCAATTGATGAAGCGCTCCAAAAAGGGGATAAAGCTGAGTTCATCAAACTTACCGATCAGCTAAATCAATTATTAAAAACAGTTGAATGAAAAAGACCGAAAAGGCCTGGGTATATCTCAGGCTTTTTCGTGGGTTTACTTAATAGAGAGAAGAGCAAGTGTTAATAAACAATTTCCCTTTGTATTTTTATCACTGAATAGGGGAGTATTATGGTGAATCTATGGAGACAAATTGAGAGATATTTAGAACAGTCTTGGTTTATTTTGACATTAATCATCATTAACTTTCTCGGATCGATCTATGGGTTTTATTGGTATAAAAATCAATTGATGGATACACCAGCAGAATGGTTAATCTTCGTTCCAGATAGTCCTACATCGAGTACATTTTTTACGTTATTTTTGATCCTCTATTATTTTCGGAAAAAATCCCCAATTATTGAAGCAATGGCTTCAATCACTTCATTTAAATATGGTATCTGGGCTGTTGTCATGATTTTATGGGGAGCTTTAGCAAAGGATTCCTCATGGATGAAGATTTTTATGGTTCAGACCATTACATGGTCAGATGGTATGTTAATGATGTCTCATTTAGGCATGGCATTTGAAGCTATCCTCTTTTTTAAGAAGTACTCCTACGGTCCACTTTCAATCGGATTCATTGCCATCTGGACTTTATTAAATGATTATATCGATTATTCAAAAGATGTGCATCCATGGTTAAAAGAAAGTATTAGCCATATTGACCCCATCGTAGCTCGTTTTACCTTAGGTTTATCTATTTTCACGATTCTTTTATTCTACTTTTTATCTTATTTACGAAGAAAACAAGCATAAAGTCGTACAACCCCCCATATCTTAAAATGAGGGGTGAATCTCATGAGTAAAAAAATAGGATATGGAATCATGATTAGCTTCTTAGTTTTCTTTTTTTTCTTCACTTATACTAAAGCTAATAATCCAGAAAATCCATCTATCGCTTCCATTCAAAGATTAACACAGTATTTAGTTGAACTCGTTCAAAGAAAAGATTATGATCAAGCAAAACAAGTGATTGAACAATTAAATTCACAATTGCTAGCGGTTCCTTACAAGGGAATAACCTCGGTAGAAGGGATGAAAGCAATCGCTTCATTGGCAATACAAATCAAAAAAAATCTCTCAAAACTTTCACCAGAGGAAGAACTTATTTCGTATTTGACAACCCAATTTCAGTTAGCGATTGATGCATTAAACCATAAAGAACAACCTTTATGGAAACGCTATTATTCTACCTTACAAACAGATATCAAAGAAATGGAAACAGCCATCTCCATGAATCAAAAAGAAAAGTTTGACAGCGCTCTTAAAAAATATCAAGAACATTACCAATTAATAAAACCGGCACTTCAAATCTCAAAACCCGATTACATTGTGGAAAAGATAGATTCTCTCCATACAGCTTTAACAAGCCAAAAGGTTGACCAAAACAAAGAAATTATCTTATCTCAATTAAAAGAAGCAATAACAGAATTATTTTTCGGAAATGAAAAGGATGTAATCGGAAAAATTGTTGAAGAAAAAACCTTGTGGAATACCACATTGGGAATGGGGTTTGTTATTTTTATCGTATTAAGCTATGTCATATGGAGAAAATTTAAAGGAGCAAAAATAAACATTAGTACTTAAGAGCACATTCTAAATAAAAATAGGTTTGTATATACCAACACGCTCCGTTGTCCGTGTATTTCATTTGAATGAAAGGAATAAGAAAGAATACACTCCCAAAAGACGTTGCTTATGGAATATACAAACCATTTTATATTTATGCCTTTCTTATAAGTAATCTTTATGCTTTTTCAAACCCTTCCCCTAAAACATCATGAACATCGCTAACGACAACAAATGCCTTAGGGTCAATTGATTGGACTATCTGTTTAAGGCGAGATAGCTCGTTTCTACTGATTACACAATACAAAACTTCTTTATCATTTCCCGTATATCCCCCCCTTCCCTTCAACACGGTAGCCCCACGATCCATTTCTTTCATGATTTTTGTTGTGATTTCTTGTGCATGATCAGAGATAATCATTGCCGCTTTCGCTGCGTAGGCACCTTCTTGAGCAAAATCAATCACTCTAGCAGCGACAAATACAGCTATTAATGTATACATCGCTTTTTGGACACCAATATAAACAGCTGAGAGAGAGATAATCACGAAATCAAAAATAAACATCGTTCTTCCCATACTGAAACCAAAATACTTATACACTAATCTAGCAATAATATCGACCCCACCTGTTGAACCACCATAACGAAAAATAATTCCTAAACCAAGACCGATTGAAACTCCAGCATATAATGAAGCTAAAAGTATATCGTCTAGTGGTTGGCGAAAACTTTCTGTTAACCATAAAAAGAAAGAAACAAGCGTTGTCCCAACGATGGTGTAAATCATAAATTGGTGTCCAAGTTTCTTCCATCCAAGAATAAATAAAGGAATATTTAACAATAAAATCACAACACTTGGAGAAAAACCAAAAACGTATTTTAGTAATAATGCAATTCCAGTAAAGCCACCTTCAGAAAGGTGATTGGCGATGGTAAAATAATTCAAGCCAAAGGAATAAATAAAAGCTCCGATTGTGATAAAAAAGATATTTTGGATGTGTTTCATGATTAAGAACTCCCTTTTTCGTATTCCTTATTCATTATACAAATGATGTGCAAAAAATAGCAATTATATCCAATATTCCTATTTGATTTCTTAAAAAAAATTAGGTACGATAAACTGTAGTAAATACCTAAGTAGCTGGACAAATAGGCACACCGATTGTAACTTTTATTCATATACTATGTCATAGGCCGAAAACAAAGGTGTGTTGGCTATGTCTTCAGGTAGAAGTTACATCAAGGCGGCTTATGATGCCATTTTCCAAAATGATTTTCAAAAGGCCATTGAATTATTTAAACAAGCGATTCGCTGTGAACCAAATAATGCTTCCTATTATTACAGATTATCCATTACTTATGATCGCAGCGGGTTTATGAAAAAGGCGATCGAAACAGCAAAAAAAGCATGTGAACTTGAACCAGAGAATCAAGGCTATCGGTATCATTTGCAGATTCTTCAGTCGAAAAATTTAGTATATGTAGCTGCCGATTTAATGAGGCATAACATCTTCACAAAAGAAATAAAAGAAATACTTATCCAAGCCAAAAAGTTAGACCCATTAAATATAGGAGCATATTTACTATTAGGCATTTTTTATGGAGAAACAAATGCATTACATCTGTCGTTAAAAGAGTTTAATTCTGTCTTTTATATTCAACCTTATCATCTCCAAGCAAAACAATTAAAAGAATACTATCTCAATTTATACCAAGAAGGTGATTAAATGCGTCGTTTAAAAGTGATGGTTTCAGGAGCAAAAGGAAGAATGGGAAGAGAAGTTATTAAAATGCTCAAACAAGATGATGAGCTTCTTTATGTTGGTGGGATCGATCCAATTGGTCCTTCACAACAAGAAACAGATGGCAAACCTATTTATCAGCGTTTGGAAGAGGCATTAATTGCCGAAAAACCTGATGTTCTCGTTGATTTTACAAATCCACATGTTGTGAAAGATAATGTTAGAATTGCAATTGAGATGGGGGTAAGTCCAGTAGTTGGTACGACTGGATTTACCCAAGACGATATTGTATTTTTGGACAAGCTAGCAAAAGAGCATGATCTTGGTGGAGTCATTGCTCCAAACTTTGCCATTGGTGCAGTATTGATGATGAAATTTTCGCAAATGGCAGCAAAATATATGTCCCATGTGGAAATCATTGAGTATCACCATGATAAGAAATTGGATGCTCCATCTGGAACTGCCTTAAAAACAGCGGAATTAATTCAAAAGGTAAGGCAAGAATTAAAACAAGGACATCCAGATGAAACGGAGACACTTGTTGGTGCTCGCGGTGGAGAATATTCTGGTTTTCGCATACATAGTGTAAGGCTCCCAGGTCTAGTTGCTCATCAAGAAGTGATTTTTGGCGATAGGGGACAGACGTTAACGATTCGCCATGATTCCATTGATCGAGAATCGTTTATGCCTGGAGTTAATTTAGCGATTAAAAAAGTAAAACATTTGCGGGGTATTGTTTACGGATTAGAACATTTACTAGACTAAAAAATTAAATTAACAGGGGGAGAAACCTTGAAAATCGCATTAATCGCTCATGATCGAAAAAAATCGGAACTTGTCAATTTTATGATCGCTTATGAATCGATCTTTAAAGAACATGAACTCTATTCTACTGGGACGACGGGGAAGAGAATCATGGAGCAAACTGATCTTAAGATTCATCGATTTCAATCTGGTCCGCTAGGTGGAGATCAACAAGTTGGTGCTTTAATTGCTCAAAATGAATTGGATCTGCTCATTTTTTTTCGGGATCCGTTAATGGCCCAACCCCACGAACCAGATATTATTGCCTTGCTTCGCTTATGTGATGTTTATGGAATTCCTGTTGCTACCAATGTTGCTACTGCAGAAATCCTTGTCCGTGCATTAGGAAGAGGGGAGTTTGCATGGCGAGAGGTAGTACATCGGTATAAACAAGGATTTGAAAATGGATCAAGCCTTTCTGAGTAGAAAGGCTTATTTCTTACCTACCACTTGTTTCAACATCTGAATCATTTTTGCTAAAAGTACGAAGATACTCACAATCATTCTCATTTTAAATTCCTCCAATCAAAGACGTTGAAGATTTAATTAACTAGGAGAAGAGAAGATGAGAAATAAAAAAATTGCGAAGAAAATATTACAACGTTTGCTTCAACATGGTTATCAAGCCTTTCTTGTTGGTGGATATGTTCGTGATCTCCTGCTAAAACGTCCAACAACAGATATTGATGTTGCCACCGATGCCAGACCAGAAACGATTCTTCATTTATTTGAAAAGGCAATACCTACCGGTTTAAAACATGGGACTGTTACGGTTATCGAAGGAGGAGTTTCCGTCGAAATTACGACTTTTCGCAAAGAGGGAAAATATTTGGATTTCCGTCATCCATCTGAAGTAGAATTTGTAACCAATCTCTACGATGATTTAAGTCGAAGGGATTTTACGATGAATGCGATCGCAATGGACTACAATGAACGATTGATTGACCCATTTAATGGATTATCCGCTATTTCCAATCGAACGATAAAGAGTGTGGGCAATCCTAATGAGCGATTTCTGGAAGATCCATTGCGCATGTTAAGGGCTATTCGTTTTGCTGCCCAGTTGGAATTTCAGATTGAAACGAAAACACTTCAAGCGATAGAGGAATTCGCTTCTTATCTCCAGTATATTGCCATTGAAAGAGTAAAAGTAGAATTAGACAAGATCATGAGGTCCTCTCACCCTGAATTGGGAATCGAATTATTGTATTCCTTGAAACTTGTTCGCTATTTCAAAGGAATGGTTGATGGACCTCTTTCTCAGATTGATAGCAAGAAAGTTTGGCAAACGATAAATATGACTCAAGACCCCTATATTCGGTGGTGTATTTTATTTGAACAACTACAGCCAAAAGAGCGAATTAAAGTCATGGAAGGACTTAGATTTTCCAATCAAGAAAAGAAGGAAATTCTTAACATCTTCAAAGCTTATTCTATCATTAAAAAAGATCAGAAGTTAGAGGATTTAAAAAAATGTCTCATTGAAACAGATGAAGAGATTTGTCAAAAAGCATTAGAATTAACTTATTTGTTCGGTTATATTCATGAGAAAGACATGTTAAAATTAAAACAAACATTTATTGAAGTAACAAAAGAACTGTCGGTTCGATCAATCAAAGATTTAAATATATCAGGAAAAGATTTACTAAGGATCATTGATGAACCTCCTGGTCCTTGGGTTCAATATCTATTACAGGAATTATTTCATCTGGTTGTTTTTCATGGATTACCTAATGAAAGGGAAATATTACTTCAACAAGTGAAAAATCTAAAGGAGAAGGTCTCTAATGAGGGAAAAGATTAAAGAAATTTTTATTCAAAAGAGACACCAATTTGTTTCAGGGGAAGAAATTAGTAAGCAATTAAATATTTCGAGAACAGCGGTATGGAAACATATCGAAGAATTAAAAAAAGAAGGTTATCAATTTGAAGCTATTCGCAAGAAAGGGTATCGTCTTTTAAATGATCCAGATGATATATCAAAAGAACGTTTAAAAGCCTCAATATCTACAAAATGGATGGGGAAAGAGATTATTTATCTTCCTGAAGTTGATTCTACACAAAGAGTAGCCCATGAACTGGCTAGAAACGGTGCATTACACGGGACTGTGGTGATTACTGACAATCAGACGAAGGGTAAAGGGCGTTTAGGACGAAATTGGTTTTCAAGAAAAGGGAAAGGGATTTGGATGAGTTTTATTTTGCGACCTTCTTTTCCTTACCACCATGCTCCACAAATTACCCTTTTTACTTCAGTCATTCTGGCAAATACGTTAAAAAAATTGTATAAAGTAAATTTTATGATTAAATGGCCCAATGATATCTATATTAATGGCAAAAAAGTATCGGGGATTTTAACCGAAATCCACGGAGAACAAGACCAAATACATTATATGATTATAGGTATTGGAATTAACACTCATCAAATTGATTTTCCTGAAGAACTAAAAGAAAAAGCGACTTCAATAGAAAAAGAAATAGGGTATGTCCCAAAGCGGATCGAGTTTATCACATATTTTTTTTCTGAATTTGAACAAGAATATTTACATTTTCTTAAAGATGGTTTTGCCCCGTATTATAAGCAATATAATAACGCTTTATATGGAAAAGGAAAAAGGATTAAGCTAAGGCAGTTTAATGAAGAAATAGAAGGAACCATTGTAAGTATTGACCAAAATGGGTACTTAATTCTTCGTCAAGACAATGGCAGAGAGGAAAAAGTGGTTTCGGGTGACATTTTTTTCTGATATAATCATAATTAAGGTAGTATCGTCAGAACTACACTTAACCGTGCATATCCGTTTTACCGCGCATAAGAGAATTTAACTTCACTAAAGTAAAAAAGCAAAGTAAACTTGAACTAGCGGTATAAAGAATTATCTTCTGACAAGTGAATCAGTTTATTTTCTGCTCTGAGCCTTAACGGACCGAGACAGAAGGAGAGAAAAGAGGATGATATAACCTTCTACCCGTCTATGGGCTAGAAGTTTTTTTTATCTTGGAGGTGATAACATGGAACAAAAAGCAATTACGATTTACGATCTAAAAAAATTAAAAGAAAAAAAAGAGCCGATCACCATGGTGACCGCTTACGACTATCCCACTGCCAGATTAATCGATCAGAGCGGAATCGAGATGATTTTAGTTGGTGATTCATTAGGAATGGTCGTACTAGGATATGATACCACGATTCCTGTTACATTAGAGGATATGATCCATCATGGGAAAGCAGTGGTAAGAGGAACGAAAAGAGCATTTGTCGTTGTAGATATGCCCTTTCTTACTTATCATCTAGGCATAGAAAAAGCAGTCTATCATGCAGGGCGGATCATGCAAGAAACAGGAGCAAAAGCAGTTAAAATCGAAGGTGGAAAGGAGATTGTCCCTGTCATTCAGGCGATTATTCAAGCTGGAATTCCTGTTATGGGACATATTGGCTTAACCCCTCAATCTGTACACCAACTTGGAGGTTTCAAAGTCCAAGGAAAATCAAAAGAAGATGCCCTAAAAATCATTGAAGATGCAAAGGCATTAGAAGCAGCTGGTGTATTTAGCATTGTTCTCGAAGCCATACCTCATGATTTAGCGAAAATTATCACAGAAACTGTTTCGGTGCCAACAATCGGGATTGGAGCAGGGAATGCTTGTGACGGTCAAGTACTTGTCTTTCACGATTTGATTCAATATGGAATGGATCGACCTCCTAAATTCGTCAAGGTTTATGGGCAAATCGGTGAAATGATCAGATTGAGCCTTTCTCAATATAAAGATGAAGTAAAAAAGAGAATCTTTCCAGCAAAAGAACATACTTTTTCCATTCAAGAATCTGTTTTAGAACAACTATACGGGAAGGTGTAAACATGGAAGTGATTACAACGATAAACGAAATCAGAACGAGAATAGCAAAAGAGAAAAAAGCAGGAAAAGTCATTGGTCTCGTACCTACTATGGGATATTTACATCGTGGTCATCAAAGTTTGATTGAAAAAGCCCGCAAAGAAAGTGATTTTGTCGTTGTATCGATTTTTGTCAATCCATTGCAATTTGGCCCAAATGAAGATTATGATCGTTATCCAAGAGACTTAGAAAGAGACAAGATTATGGCCAAACAAGCTGGTGCTGACCTGATTTTTTTCCCATCTGTTAATGAGATGTATCCTGCAAAACCAAAAACCTTTGTTGAAGTCAATGAGCTAACCGCTCAATTATGCGGAAAATCAAGACCAGGACATTTTCGTGGAGTCACAACGGTTGTAAGCAAACTTTTTCATATCATCCAACCAGATATGGCATATTTTGGTTTGAAAGATGCCCAACAAGTAGCAGTCATTCAGCAAATGGTTCAAGATTTGAATATGCCAATTACCATCATACCTTGTCCGATTGTACGTGAAGAAGATGGGTTGGCCTTAAGTTCGCGAAATGTGTATTTATCACCTGAAGAACGAAACCAGGCAACAATTCTTTATCAAAGTCTACAAAAGGCTAAAGAATGGATTGAAGAGGGAATCACAGAAACGAGGATTCTAAAGGATCGAATCAGAAGTGTTATTGAAACTCAATCCCTTGCTCGCATCGATTATGTGGAAATCCTTTCCTTTCCATCCCTAGAACCTGTAGGGGAAATTAACGAAACGAGCCAAACCATTATTGCATTAGCTGTTTGGTTTGGCAAAACAAGATTAATCGATAATCTCATCATCGATCGAAATGAGGTGTAAACATGTTGTTACAAATGATGAAGTCCAAAATTCATAGAGCAACTGTAACGGAAGCAAACCTAAATTATGTTGGAAGCATTACGATTGATGAAGCTATTATGGAGGCGGTAGGTATTTTACCCAATGAAAAAGTCCAGGTTGTCAATAACCATAATGGTGCACGCTTTGAAACCTATGTCATTAAAGGGGAAAGGAATTCAGGAACGATTTGTTTGAATGGGGCTGCGGCCCGTTTAGTTCAACCAGGTGATACAGTCATTATCATGGCTTATGCATTGATGACGGAAGAAGAGGCGAAACGTTTTACACCCAAAATTGCGGTTTTAAATGAAAAGAATCAAATCGCTCAAATGATTGATCAGGAACAAGAAGCTACTGTTTTGTAATTGATGCTCCTCCTCGCATATTCTCGATCGATCTGGCAAAAAATGAGATTAGAGGAGGAGCAAACTTATGATTCAGCAACTTTTTTCCTATATGCACCAAACGATCAATGAGTTAGAACATGAATTTAATGAACATATTGGAATAGATCATGAACTTAATTTGTTAGAAAAATATTTTACGATCAAAGAGATGATTGAGGATATTTCTGATGAATTAATGCAAATAACAAATAAACTAAAACAATTTGAGAAGAATCATGGCTTAGATCTTCCTGTTATCGAATCAACTTCTAAAGATAATCTTGAAGAAGTCGTAATTGAACTGGATGAAAGTGATTTTTTAGATTTTCAACAAGGAATCGGTTTTTTTGATTTATGGATGTATGATCGTGCGATTATTCATTTAGAAAAGATCATGGCAAAGTATCCTGATTTCAATTTAGCAAGATTATATACGGCGATGACCTATTTTCAAAAAGGAGATGATCAAGAAGCGAAAAAACAATTAAACATCCTCTTTCAATATACTGAGGATGACGATCTTCTTTCACTAGGACATAACCTTTTAGGAATGATCTATGGTAAAAAGGGATATTATCAAAAGGCGATTGCTGAATTTCAACAAGCCATAGAGCATCGCTCTGATTGGTATGAACCAAAGTTTAACATTGCCATCGTCTATTATCAGTTAGGCCAATATCATCAGACGATTTTCTTTCTCAAAGAAATCCTGAACCAAAGACCTCTGGATTGGGAAATTGCATATTATTTAGGAAAGTCATATCAGAAATTAAACCAATCTCATCGTGCCAACGAATGGTTTAAAAGGGTTTATGATATGACAAAACAACCAAAAATGATTCAACAGATTGCCATGGATTTTGAAAAAAGAAAACAATTTAAACAGGCCATTTATTGGTTCGAAAAATGGCGCGACCTTGAACCAAATCGCCCAGAACCCCTACTCTCCCTTATTAAAAATGTCTGGTTATCTGGAGAAAAAGCAAAAGCAAAACTTTTGTTGAAAAAATTTTTTTCTGTCTTTGAAGAAACCAAAGAAGCCTTATTATTATATGCTTGGATCTTAACAGAAGAGGGAGAAACGGATAAACTAGATGCTGTATTGACAAAACTAACCTCCAATCTGATTAAGCACTTAGAAATACCTGATTTCACTTTTTTGGCCAGCCTAGTTCGATTATATGCCTTTCATCAACATGATCAACAATCCCAAGATTTGATCTCCTATCTTTTAAAGTCGGAAAACTCATATATCCAGGGTCTCGCCCATATGTTACAAGGTATTATTCACTTAGATCAAAATCGCCCAGAACAAGCCCTTGAGCATTTTTTAAAGACCGTTAGTGCAAATGTGACCTTCCCCTATTTTCCTTTTTACCTAGGATATACGTATTTTCTTTTAGGGGATTTAGAAGAAGCGAAAAGATGTTTTACAATGCTTCATTAAGAAAACAACCTTAGCTAGTTTTAGTTAAGGTTGTTTTCTTTGTTTTTTTCGATTTGTTAGTATAGTATAATGGGATGTGAACATTTTATGAGGTGAAAAAGGTGAAGCGTTTTATCGTCATTGATATAGAAACAACTGGAAATCAACCAGATCGAGATGCAATTACGGAAGTAGGATTAGTCCTTATTGAAAATGGCGAAATCAAGAAGGTTTATTCTTCATTCGTATATACGGAACAACCAATACCTGAATACATTCAATCATTAACCGGTATAACTAATCAAATGCTTGAAGACGCACCACCCATTGATGAAGTGTTGATGGAGTTACTTCCTTTAATGGAAGATGCTGTTTTTGTTGCCCATAATGCTCTTTTCGATCTTGGATTTATTCAGCAGGCATTAGATGAATGGGGTTATCAACCCTTTATTGGTCCTGTTATCGATACTCTAACCTTGTCACGAATTTTATTTCCTATGGTACAAAGTTACAAGTTAGCGGAAATCACGCAAGAATTAGGGATTCTTCATAAAAAACCCCACCGAGCAGCAGATGATGCTTTGGCAACTGCTAAGCTTTTTTTACTCCTTATTGATCAATTAAAAAAAATGCCGCTGATTTATTTACAACGATTGGTTGAGATCGTAAGAAAGATCGATCTGGATTTAGCTGCCTTTATTGATGAATTTATTGAAGACAGAATTACACATCTCGTTAATGAAGAGAATTTTTTCATCTATCAACAAATAGCTTTACAAAAGATGGATGAGAATGAGTCATCTTTAGATGATCATTATGGCAATTTAGATTTCGATGAGATGTTTTTAGAAAATGGTTATCTTTCTAAACGGTTTCCAAACTTTGAAATTCGACCTTCACAAAGAGAAATGTCCCTTGATATAATGGATGCTTTTCTGGATAACAAACATTTAATGATCGAAGCAGGAACAGGTACCGGTAAATCGTTAGCATATTTACTTCCTGCAATCTTTTACGCAAAAGAACATGATGAAAAAGTTGTGATCTCAACGCATACGATTAATTTGCAAGAGCAACTTTATCAAAGAGATATTCCATTATTAAAAGAAATTTTGCCATTTGATTTTAAGGTAACCATTCTAAAAGGACGTAACCATTATTTATGCTTACGTAAATTTGAACAACTACTCCTTCATTCATCTAATGAACGGAATAAAGAAGAAATGATTCATCTTGCTCAACTATTAACATGGGTTGCTCTAACCAAAACAGGAGATGTTGAAGAGTTAAACTTTACAAGTAACCAAAAATATCTGTGGAATGAAGTGAAAAGTGACGCGGAGACTTGCTTAAATCGAAACTGTCCTTGGTTTCGTCTTTGCTTTTATCATCGGGCAAAACAAAAAGCGCAAACGGCAGACCTGATTTTAACCAATCATTCTTTACTTTTAACCGATTTACAATCAGAAAACCGGATTCTCCCTAATTACAAAAAGTTAGTGATTGATGAAGCCCATCACTTTGAGGAGGTAGCATCCACCCATCTAGGTTATGAATTAAGCCAATATGAAATTCAGCAATATTTTCAGCGCTTATATAAAGATGCAAAACATGGGTTATTCGTTCAAATTATGAACGAATGTTTTCATTCTCAAGATCCTGACCAATTTTCCCTTGCAAACCAAATCCAAAATCATTTACTACCTTTAATAATAAAAATTGAACAGAACTTTCAAGATTATTTTGAACAATTGGGCCAGTTTGTGGATCGTTTGGTTATCAATCAGGAAATTGGTAGGAAAACCATTCGAATTACTGATCGGATGAAAAGTAGAAAAGAATGGATCGTTATTTATGAACTCTATCGAAACCTTTATATAGACTTGATGGAATTGGATAATCTCACTGAAGAAATTCTTAGGAAGATGAAAGATTATCATTTGGAAGAAAATTTAATTGCTGATTTAAAAGGGATCCACAAAGAATTAAAAGAAATCAATCATATTCTATCTGAGTGGAGCGAAGCAGAGAATACAAGTATGGTGTTTTGGGTTGAAACAGAGAATAGAGGAAAAAAATTTGTCTCCTATCTTTATGCAAGTCCAGTGGAAGTGGGCCCATATATCAAAGAATTTCTTTTTGATCAGAAAGAAAGTGTGATCCTTACTTCAGCAACGTTAAGCGTCAATGGTTCATTTCAATACAGCAGTGAAAAGTTTGGCTTTATGAAAATAGATCCGGAATTAAGAGTAAAGACACTAGCTTCACCTTTTGATTACTACAAACAGGCTTTTATTTCAATTCCAAATGATTTCCCCAATATCCAAGACGTAGGGGAAAAAGAGTTTATTCATTCTTTAGTTAAGTATATTCACGAACTAGCACTACATCTAAACGGAAAGACGTTAGTTTTATTTACATCTCACCAGATGTTACAACAAGCATATGAAGGATTGAAGAATTCCCTTGAACCAAATGGAATTAAAGTGCTTGGCCATGGTATCGATAGTTCAAGTCGGACAAAGTTGGTGAAACAATTTCAATTACAAAGACCAACAATATTATTAGGAACGAGTAGTTTTTGGGAAGGGGTAGATATTCCTGGAGAAGCGTTAAGTGTGCTTGTGATTGTTCGCCTCCCTTTTACACCACCTACTCACCCCATTTACGAGGCAAAAACAGAAAAATTAAAAGAAGCAAACCGAAATCCATTTATGGAAATGGCTGTTCCCCAAGCGGTTATTCGTTTTAAACAAGGGTTTGGTCGATTAATTCGATCACAAAAAGATCGTGGTGCTGTGATTATCTTTGACAAAAGAATTATCGAGGCCAAATATGGGAAATGGTTTCTTTGTTCTTTACCTAATATTGATATTCGTTATCAACCTTTTGCAAAAATTTTAGCTGATATAAAGGAATGGATTGGCGGGAATAATTTAATCGATCATTCATAAGATGAGGATAGAGCATAAGACAAGAAGGTGAGCATAATGAAATTAACCAAAATTGTCTTCTCTTTTATCCTCATTTTTTCTTTTTTTTCTTTTCTTTTTTATAAAGCATATTCTTCTATTTTTGTTCGTTCGATTTTTGCCAATCACACAGAGGAAGAAAAACACTTACAAGATAACGAAGTTCAAGTTTCTTTTTTGCCTTTAGAACAAGGGGAAGCAACATTAATACAACTCGCAAACGGTGATACGTATCTGATTGATACAGGAAATGAATATAGTCAAGAGCAACTACTTGAGTTGTTAAACGAACATAAAGTCGTCCAAATGAAAGGAATTTTATTGACGAATCCTTGTGAAGATCATATAGGGGGATTTGAGGAAATTATCCATCAATACCATGTTGAGCAAATTTACCTTCCTGAATTAATCGCTTCTACTTTTCCAATTACTGATTCTTACCGTTCAAAAATAAAATATATAAAACAGAATGATATTGAATTTTGGGGACCTTTAAAAGTACAGATTTTAAGTCCACAAGAGCCATTGTCCCTTTCCCTACAGGATAACTCATTAGTTTTTCAATTAACTCATCAAAAGATTCGTTTTTTGTTTACCAGTGATATCAGTGAAGAAATAGAAAAAAGACTGATCAAAAAGTACTCGTTAAAATCGGAAATTTTAAAAGTAAGCGATTTTGGTAATAATACCGCTTCAAATCCGGAGTTTTTGCAAGAAGTAGATCCCCAAATCGCCATTATCTTTTCCAGTGATCCCGAGTTATATCAAACAAGTGATGACGTCGTTGAACGATTAAAAGAATCATGGGTAGATATTTATGAAGTAAGTAAAGTAGGAGAAGTTCAAATCATAAGCAATGGAGATGATTACCAAATTCAATTAGTCAAAAAAGAAGATTAGTGATTAGTTGGTGTATGAATGATACCGATTTATCAAACAATACCTCTTAATGGAGGTGTTTTTTTATGCATACAATGTGGAAAGGTTCAATTAGTTTTGGCCTTGTGAATATTCCCATTAAAATGTTTGCTTCAACGGAAGATAAAGAGATCAAGTTTCGTTATTTACATAAAGTGTGTAAAACTCCTTTAAAATATATTCGAACCTGTCCTACATGTAATGTGGAAGTGGAATGGGGGAATATCGTAAGGGGAGTCGAATACGAACCAGGGCGTTTTGTCTTGATTGAAGAAGAAGATTTAGCGATTCTTGAACCGGAATACAATAAAGCGATTGAAATTATCGATTTTGTTAATCTATCAGAAATCGACCCTATTTATTTCGATAAATCATACTACTTATCTCCTCAAGATACGGGAGCAAAGGCCTATAGCCTTTTAAGGCAGGGGTTAAAGGAAACAGGCAAGATTGGTATCGCTAAAATCGTCCTTCGTTCGAAACAATCGTTAGCAGCCATTCGGGTTTATCAAAATTTACTTGTTTTAGAGACGCTTCATTTCCCTGATGAAGTTAGGTCGGTGGATTTAGTACCTGAAATTCCCCAAAATATAGAGGTTAGTAAAAAAGAATTAAGTATGGCGATTCAATTAATTGAAAATTTATCCGCACCATTTGAACCTGAAAAATATACAGATGATTATCGTGAAGCATTAAGAGAATTGATTAACAAAAAAATTGAAGGGGAAGAGATTGAGATTCCAAAAGAAGCTCCACAAAAAAATATTATTGATTTAATGCAAGCTCTACAAGCGAGTCTCGAACAAACCAAAGAAAAGAAAAAAAACAAAAAAGGAAGAAAAAAGAAAACCACAGCGAGTTAAGGTGAGAATAAAAGTGGAATGGATAAAGCCTATGGAACCCATCTTGCGTTCTGATATTCCTTCAGGAGATACATGGATTCATCAAATCAAATGGGATGGTATTCGTGGTCTTACATATATCGGACAAACAGGACTTCGTCTTTATACAAAGAAAGGAAAGGAAAGAACAGAAATTTATCCGGAAATCCAGCAATTATTAAAACTTGTAAAAGCAAATTCAGTCGTACTCGATGGGGAAATGATTATTCTTAATGATGAGAATAAACCTTCATTTGAATTATTACTCAAAAGAGAAAGAGTCCAAACAAAAGAAAAAGTCTCTTTTTACAGTAAAAAATATCCAATAAAATACATTTTGTTTGATATATTGTACCTAAATGGAGAGAATCTTACGAAAAAACCGTTAAGCGAGAGAAAAGATCTTCTTCTTAAATTCGTTGATCAAAATGAAAATATCGCTATTACGGAAGATTTTAAAGATGGTATGATGTTATTTGAACTGATGCGAGAAAAGGAATGGGAAGGAATTGTATCAAAACACATTAATAGTCCCTATACCGGGGGGAAAAACCACAAAGATTGGTATAAAATAAAGCTTCAGCGTAAAATGTTAGTCGTCGTTGGAGGGGTTCAATGGAAGTATGAATTACCTAATTCTTTGTTATTAGGGATCTATAGAAACGGTCGCCTTTTATTTATTGGTAAGGCTTCAATAGGTTTAAAACAATTAGATTTGCAAATCTTGAAAGAATTTGTTCCTAAACTTAAGCAAACGGATTCTCCATTCTACCAGATAACGGCAAAGATAAATGATGTAACATGGTTAAAACCTACATTAACTTGTTGGGTCCAGTTTTTTGATTGGACACATGAAGGGCAATTACGGCATCCCAAAATCCTTGGATTTAGTCCCTACCTTCCAAAGCAAGCTATCGGAAAGGAATATGTGTTGTAATGGATCAAATCAAGGTTGACAACTATTCACTTCAAATTACCAATCCCGAAAAAATCCTTTGGCCAGAACTAGGAATTCGAAAAATCGATTATTTGATAAAGTTGATGGAGATTGCGTCGTATATTCTTCCCCATGCCAAAGATCGTTTTTTAACAATCATTCGCTATCCTGATGGAATCAATGGAAAATCCTTTTACCAAAAAAAACTCCCTTCTTATGCTCCATCTTGGGTAGATCATCACCCTTGGCAAGATACGGATTACATTTTATTGAACAAACGAGCGACTTTGGCTTGGCTTTGCAACCAAGCGGCCCTTGAATTTCACACATCATTTAATCGTTATCAAAATGAACAATATCCAAGTTCATTGGTTTTTGATCTTGATCCTTCAAAGGGGCAGACGTTTGAACAGGTTGTCGAAGTTGCCTTATTGATTCATGAAACTCTTGAAACTTTAGGAATACAAAGTTGGATCAAAACATCAGGAGCAACAGGAATGCAAATTTATATTCCAATTGGCGAGCGTTATACATATAAGCAAGCAAGAAAAGTGAATCAGTTTTTTGGAAAATATTTTAGTGAAAAATACCCACAATTCATTACCATAGAGCGAGTCGTGAAAAATCGCGGAAAAAAATTATATTTTGATTATTTGCAGATGTGGCAAGGAAAAACGATTACATTAGTATATTCTCCAAGGGCTACAAAAGAGGCAACCGTATCAACTCCTGTAGAATGGGATGAACTGAAAAAAGGGATTCAGCCCACAGATTTTCATCTTTTGAATATTAAAGAGCGCATTTTAACGAAAGGAGATTTGTTCGCCCCGTTACTTAACAAACGCTACATTCAAGATCTTGATCCGATTCTTCAGTTTATCAACAAGCAAAAAATTTGATATGATGAATGTAGTGATCTGGGTAGAGGAGAGATGATTTTGCGTTCAATTGTGATTCATGCACTGATCGTTACGGTTAACTCGCAAAATGAAATCATCCAAAACGGAAGTATGATCTTTGAGGGAGATACGATTACCTATATTGGTGCAACACCAACACATCTAGATTTATCATCATTTGATAAAGTGATTGATGCCCATGGCAATATTGTCATGCCAGGATTGATCAATACCCATACCCATGCCGCTATGTCTTTGCTTCGTGGTTATGGGGACGATCTACCTCTTCAAGAATGGTTAGAACAAAAAATGTGGCCCATTGAAAGAAGATTTAAAGAAGAACATATTCGTTTAGGAACGGAACTTGCACTTGTGGAAATGTTAAAGTCAGGAACGACTACTTTTAACGATATGTATCAGTATATGGATGTAGTGGCCGACCTTGTTAACCAATCAGGTAGTCGTGCCAGTTTATCAAGGGGAATGTTGGGATTTGGTACAAAAGAGATGCTAAGGCAAAAATTAAAGGATACCATTCGCTTTGCTAAACAATGGCATAATCAAGCCAATGGTAAGATACGGGTTATGATTTCACCTCATTCAGCTTATACCTGTTCGCCCGATTTCATTAAAGAAGCTGTGGCGGTTGCCAAAGAATTAAATTTGCCTATACATATCCATATGGCAGAAACAGAACAAGAAGTTAAACAAAATATAGAACAATACGGAACAAGACCTGTTGAACATTTATATCATTTAGGGGTATTTGATCAGCCAACACTTGTCGCTCATGCGGTCCATGTGAATCATAAAGAAATTCAGCTTTTAAAGAAATTAGATGTAAAAATTTCTCATAATCCTGGAAGTAATCTAAAATTAGGAAGTGGAATTGCGCCTGTACCTGATATGCTTAAGATTGGTCTCCATATTGCCCTTGGTACAGATAGTGCTGCAAGTAACAATAATTTGGATATGTTTGAAGAGATGCGCTTAGCTTCATTGATTCATAAAGGATATAGACAAGACCCATTAGCAATTCCAGCAGATATTGCCATTCAGATGGCAACCCGCTACGGTGCGGAGGCATTATTTTGGGAAGATGAGATTGGTTCCTTAGAAGTGGGGAAGAAAGCAGATTTTATCATTTTAGATTCGAATCAATCCCATTTTCATCCCATGTATGATCCAATTTCACATATCGTTTACTCTGCTTCTGGAAAAGATGTTCTTGATGTTTTTATCAATGGGAAACAAGTGGTCAAAAATGGAGAAGTTTTAACTTTAGATGAAGAGCGAATCATTTTTGAGGTAGAAAAGATGGTGAAACAATGGAGATAAAGAAAAAGCCTGCAACTTGCAGGCTAGGAGAAAATGGAAGTGTATAAGGTATAAAATTTTAGTTAAATGGAAAATCTAACTTTGTAAATTCTACATGTAAATTTATTCAAATAAGTTATCTTTCATACGAAAATTGGGAAGATCTTCTTCGTCCGCAATATAACCTGTAGGGCAAACATGTAACCAAGCTTTGATCTCATTTAAGTGAATCAGGTGTAATGGTTTAAAAGCTAACAGTGATCTTTGACCATTGGAGAGATGCAACCCCATCACCTCCTTAGGTGTAATGTTATTATTACCTGAAACCATTTAGATATGAAATCCTATTTTAGTACAGACTCACATATATTTGTGGGTCTGTTTTTTCTATCCAATTTTGTTGTATAATGATTGAAGTGAAATTATTGATGAAAAGGATGAGGATATTATGGGGATTCGGTTAATCGCATCAGTGAAAGTAACCGCAACAGACGACTTGTATAAAATTGTAGATATCTTAAACAAAAATCTAAAATATGATGATTTGATGTTTGGGTTAGCGAAAGATGAAGAAGATCCTAACTTGATGGTATTTAGCATTTACCGTACATAAGACGTAATACCTAAAGGAGAATAAGCATGAAAAAATTTTTATGGATCAGTTTTAGTATTGTGATTTTCTTGTTTATGATCTCTTTTGTGTTTTTCTATCGAATATGGGCTTTGGAAAATTTAACGAAAAAACAAATGATAACCAATGTGAAAAAACATTTACCTATGGTAACTCAGATCGAACAAGTTGATTATTTTGCAGGAGACAAAGTTTACTATGTCATGTTTGCAAAAGATCGGGATGGAGATGAGCTAATGATTTGGACAAATGATGAAGAATTACGATACCGATATCTCGATCATTATTTGACGAAAGAACAAATTAAAGATTTAGTAAATCGTTTAGAAAAAAATTTTACGATAAAACGAATCACACCTGGGATTATTTACCAGGAGCGTTTTATTTACGAAGTACTTTATGAAGATGATGAGAAAAGATTAGGTTATATTTATTATGATCTACAAACAGGGGAATTTATCAAAAAATATCGGTTAGGTATTACCATTTCATAACGTTACTTTTTAGATGGCTTGTATGTTCTAACGCTGCTCCTAACCTTACGGTTTTCCGTAAATAAGGTCGGTGGGAAAAAACTTGCATTCTAAAGTCGCAGCTTATAGAACATACAAGCCATTAAGACGATGATGTAGGTTTGTATATTCCATAAGTAGCGACTTTTGGGAGTGTATTTCTTCCTTTTATTTTATTCAAAAGAAATACACGGACAATGGAGCGCGTTGGAATATACAAACCTATTTTTATTTTGTATTGCTTGGTACTATTTCCCATCATTTATGATATATACAATATGATATACTTTTATATGTATCGTTTTGATAGAAAGGGGGTATATTATGCGCTTGAAAAATTGGTTGTTAACGTTCGTTGTTTTTATCATATCTTTAATTGTTTTATTTGGAGGAAGTTTTCTATACCAAGATTTTCGTATCGAAAAACCGATCAAGGAAGCAATAAATGAAATAAAAGGAGTCAAACTTCAGCAAATCCAACTGGATAAAGAGAAAGTGATTTTAACCCTTGATGTTTCAAATATCGATAATTTTGTAAACACCTATCATCAGATTGAAGAAAGAGTTGTACCGATAATTGGTAAAAGAGAATTACAACTTCATTTTGAAAGTAACCAAGATCAAGCGCTTCTACATGCTTGGAATCAAGCCTACTTTGATGTTGCTCAAGCTATAGATAAAAACGAATATAGTACGATTCCAACTGTAGTTAAAAAGATAAAGAGCCAAGCTCATTTAGACAAAGTTGGTTATGGAATGGATGAAAAAAGTGTGTATATTGATTTGCATGCAGGAGACAAATCCCTTTATGTTATCCTCCCAAGAAAAGATGATCAGGTGGTGAAAAACCATGGTTAAACATCTTTTTTTTGGTTTTATCCCTGCTTTATTGATATTTCTAGGATCAAGTGGTTACAATATCAGCCCACTTCTCTTTTTATTTTTAATTGTTGCTATAGGTACTATTTTATTTTCTGATAAAAAAGGAAGTATACCTGGACTATTTCGAGATGGGAAAAATCGTACTCATGCAGTGGTCAAAACAAATATAAAATTTGAAGATATCGGTGGTCAGGAACGAGCAAAAAATGAATTAAAAGAAGCATTAGATTTTTTAATTTATCACGATAAAATTGAAAAATACGGGATTCGCCCTTTAAAAGGAATTTTATTATTTGGTCCACCAGGAACAGGTAAAACTTTAATGGCAAAAGCAGCAGCAGATTATACAGATTCAGTTTTTGTTGCTGCTTCTGGAAGTGAGTTTGTTGAGATGTATGTTGGTGTTGGAGCTCAACGCATTCGCGATCTATTTGCAGAAGCAAAAGAATTGGCAAAACGGAATAACAAAAATAGTGCGATCATTTTTATTGATGAAATTGATGTAATCGGTGCAAAACGCGATGGAAATCATCTACGTGAGTATGATCAAACATTAAACCAATTACTTACAGAAATGGATGGAATAAAAGAGGACGATCGCCCTAAGATTCTTGTTATTGCAGCAACGAACAGAAAGGATCTCCTTGATTCTGCATTGCTTCGTCCAGGTCGTTTTGATCGTCACATCACCGTAGATTTACCTGATAAACACGCAAGGAAGAAAATTTTAGAAATACACACCAAATCAAAGCCATTGGCAAATGATGTAGATTTAAATCAACTTTCGATTGAAACATATGGTTTTTCTGGTGCTCAATTAGAAAGTGTAGCTAATGAGGCAGCGATCTATGCATTACGAGAAAATGAACCAATGATTACCGCAAAACACTTTGCAAATGCTATTGATAAGGTTTTAATGGGTGAACAAACGGATCGTAAGGCAACAAAAGAAGAAAAAAGAAGGGTGGCCATTCACGAGTTAGGGCATGCGATTGTAGCTGAGAAAGTAAAACCTGGCTCAGTTTCACAAGTTGCTTTGAAACCTAGAGGACAAGCTCTTGGCTATGTTCGTCATAATCCTTCGGATGATCATTATCTTTATACTCGTGAATCCATTGAAAAACAAATCATGATTGCTTTAGGTGGGGCTGTAGCAGAAGAAATTTTTTACGGAGAAAGAAGCACAGGTTCCAAAAATGACTTTGATCAAGTTTTGAACCTTATTCAACATATGATTGAAGCAGGTTTAACTTCCCTAGGAATCGTCAATACTAATTATGTTTCTAAGGATAAAATCGTTGAAGAAACGAATGAGATTTTAGATCTGTTATTAACAAAAACAAAAGAACTGTTACAAGAACATAAAACAGTGATCGAAGAAGCGTTAGATTTTTTAGAAAAAGAAGAAGTCCTTTCGGGTGAGGAATTTAGACAGATGATTGCTAAAATATCAAAAAATAAATGAAAGCCAAATCAGAAGATTTGGCTTTTTTTGAATCTGTTTCATAAAAATCTAAAAAATTTGTATAACACATGTAACGGGGATTATGATACTATATTATTCGTATGAAAAATTAAGTAGGGAGGAACGATTATGACCATTCGTAAAGTGGGTGTAATTGGTGCAGGGGTTATGGGTACAGGGATTACTCAGATGCTTGCAGAACATGGGATTGATGTAATCGTGATCGATAAAGAGGAAAGTATTTTAGAACAATCAAAACAACACCTCATCCAAGCTTTAGATAAATCGATTGAAAAATGGGGAATTACCGAAACGGAGAAAAAAGTGATTTTATCTAAAATTCACTATACATTAGACAAACAATCCCTAAAAGAAGTGGATTTAATTATTGAAAGTATCGATGAAATCCTTGATGAGAAAAAAGAACTTTTCCGTGAGATCGATCAAATCTGTATACCTAGCACCATTTTTGCAACCAATACTTCTACACTAAGTATTACCGAATTAGCGAGTGAGACAAATCGACCAGATAAATTTATTGGCTTAAATTTTACATATCCAGTTACGAAACGTGAACTGGTACAAATTGTTCGTGGATTAGAAACTTCCGATGCTACCTATCAAATCGCAAAAGAATTTGTTGAGGCAATGGGGAAAACTGGCATACAAGTATATGAATCGCCTGGTTATGTGACAGTACGTTTAATGATGCCTTTAATTAATGAGGCTATTAATATTGTCATGGAAGGTGTTGCTTCGGAAGAAGACGTAGATAAAGCGATGAAACTTGGTTTTGGATTTCAGTATGGACCATTAGAAATGGCAGATCGAATGGGATTAGATGCGGTTTTGAGAGTCAGTGAAGCAATGTATAAAGAATATGGGGATGTTCGTTTCCGTCCAGCACTAACATTGAAAAAATTAGTTCGAGCAGGTTATCTTGGCGAGAAAACAGGTCAAGGTTTCTTTAGATACGAAAATGGTGAACGAATCAAGTAAAGTCCTGCACTAATATGTAAAGACCCTTCTAGGCCACGAAAAGTCCAGACCCCAATATTAGAATCTGGTATTAAGCTGTCTGCTCTTTTGACCGATCATTCCTAATAACGGTAAGTGAAAGAGCTATTGTTGATTAAGAAAAATTACTATTTAGTTTTCAAGGAACAAAGTCTCTCAATAAAATTGGAAATTCGATGTTTTTGAGAGGCATGAAAATACTATACGAGGAGAGGTTAAAATGAAAATTTTCGTCTTAAACTGTGGTAGTTCATCATTAAAATACCAGCTTTTTGATATGAAGGATGAATCTGTGATTGCCTCAGGAAAAGTAGAACGAATCGGTATGGAAGATGCCATTTTAACCCATGAACCTACTGGAAAAGAAGACCTGAAATTAGTTACCGAGATTCTTGACCATACTACAGCTATTGAAAAAGTTTTCAACTATCTTGTTGATCCAAAATATGGAGTTATCTCTGACATCAATGAGATTGAAGCAGTTGGCCATCGTGTCGTTCACGGTGGAGAGGTTTTTTCTGATTCGGTCAAAGTAGATGCTCAAGTAAAAGCGGCGATAAAAGGAACATTTGATTTGGCGCCTTTACATAATCCAGCAAACTTGGTTGGGATCGAAGCCGTTGAAACAGTTCTACCTGGTGTTCCCAATGTTGCTGTTTTTGATACCGCTTTTCATCAAACAATGCCTAAAAAAGCATATATGTATGCATTACCTCGAATCTTATACAAAAAGCATAAAATTAGAAGATATGGATTTCATGGAACTTCACATAAATATGTAAGCCAAAAAGCAGCCGAGTTTTTAAGTAAGTCGATCGAAGATTTAAAAATCGTATCATGTCATATTGGAAATGGGGCGAGTATAGCAGCTATCGACAAAGGAAAATCCGTGGATACCAGTATGGGAATGACCCCGTTAGAAGGTCTAATGATGGGAACACGTAGTGGTGATATCGATCCGGCAATTATTCCCTTTGTTATGGAGAAAGAAGATTTAACCTTAAATGAAGTGAATTCAATGTTAAATAAGCATAGTGGTTTACTCGGAGTTTCTGGCATTGGAAGCGATATGAGAGATATTGAAGAAAATATGGATTCTAATGAAAATGCGAAACTCGCTTTTGACATGTATGAGTATCGAATTCGCAAATACATCGGAGCATATGCTGCTGCAATGAACGGAATAGATGTACTGATTTTCACTGCTGGTGTAGGTGAAAACTCGAATATTTTAAGAAAAGCGATTGCAAATAATCTTACCTATTTGGGAATTGAAATTGACGATAAACTCAATAACATTCGCTCCAAAGAAGTAAGAAGAATCAGTACACCAAATTCAAAAGTTGAAGTTTTGGTCGTTCCAACAAATGAGGAGTTAATGATTGCAAGAGATACCTTAAGAATAGTAAAATCAAGTAAATAAATATAATTTTATTTGTATAGACTTGTGGGGAGGTATTTCTATGCAATTTGCAAAAAGGGTTTCAGAGTTAACTCCTTCATCGACCCTGGCAATTACAGCAAAGGCAAAAGAACTACGGAGTAAAGGAATCGATGTCGTGGGGTTAGGAGCAGGTGAACCAGACTTTAATACGCCAGATCATATTATTGAGGCTGCAACGATCGCAATGAAAAAAGGTTTTACTAAATATACACCTGCTTCTGGTATTCCTGAACTAAAACAAGCAATCATTGACAAATTCAAACGGGATAATGGATTACATTATGAAATGAACCAGGTAATGGTCACTTTAGGAGCAAAGCATGCGTTATATAATTTTTTTCAAGCAGTATGTAATCCCGGAGACGAGGTTATTATTCCAATACCTTATTGGGTGAGTTATCCCGAACAGGTAAAATTAGCAGAAGCTGTTCCAGTCTTTGTGGAAGGAAATAAAGATAACCAATATAAAATTACAGCAGAACAATTAGAAAAGGCGATTACGAAGCGAACCAAAGCATTCATCCTCAATTCACCAAGTAATCCAACTGGAACCGTTTATACAAAAGAAGAACTATCTGAAATTGCAGAAGTTTGTAAAAAACATAATCTTTATATTGTTTCAGATGAAATCTACGAAAAATTGATCTATGATGGAGTGAAACATGTAAGTATTGCAAGTATCAGTGAAGATGCTTACAATCGTACTGTGGTTGTAAATGGGGTTTCTAAACCATACTCTATGACTGGTTGGAGGATAGGGTATATTGCTGGGAATAAGGATCTGATTAAAGTCATGACCGATTTAGCTAGTCATAGTACATCTAACCCTGTTTCCTTTGCTCAATATGGCGCATTAGAAGCGATTAACGGACCACAAAAAGAACTAGAAAAAATGAGAGAAACCTTTGAACAACGTCGAAACATCGTTTTAGATTTAATTGATGAAATTCCCGGTTTAAAGGCAATTCGGCCACAAGGAGCATTCTATGTTTTTATTGATATATCTGAAGTTTTAACCACCAAGAGGAGACAATTTAAAAATGCTGATGAATGGGCTAAAGCTTTATTAGAAGAAGCAAAAGTTGCAGTCATTCCTGGATCAGGATTTGGAGCACCTAACCATATTAGAATCTCATATGCTACTTCTATTGAGCAATTACAAGAGGGTATGCGCCGAATCAAGGATTTCATTACTTCATTAAATGCTTGAGATTGATTTATTTTAGCGATAAATAGTATAATTAACGGGTTGATAAAAATCGGAGGGAATCAACTTTGCTTGTTACCATTCGAAATATTGCACAATTCGTAGACCAAGAAGTAAAGCTAGGAGTATGGCTATATAATAAGCGTTCAAGTGGAAAGATTCATTTCCTTCAATTGCGTGATGGTACCGGTTTTATTCAAGGAGTTGTCGTAAAAAATGAAGTTCCTGAACAAGTTTGGAATAATAGCAAGGCATTAACTCAAGAAAGTTCTTTTTATGTAAAAGGTATTGTTAGAGAAGATCAACGTTCAAAAATTGGCTATGAATTGGCAGTTACAGATATAGAAATCATTCAGATTGCTGAAGAATATCCTATTACCAAAAAAGAGCATGGGACTGACTTTTTAATGGATCACAGGCACCTTTGGATGAGAACTCCAAGACAAAGTGCCATCTTACGTATTCGTAGTGAAATTATCCGTGCCATTCAGGAATTTTTTAATGATAAAGGTTTTACGTTAGTCGATGCACCGATTTTAACACCTACATCAGCAGAAGGGACCACCAATCTTTTTCACACGAAATATTTTGATGAAGATGCATATTTATCTCAGAGTGGCCAATTATATATGGAAGCGGCAGCGATGGCATTAGGACGCGTTTATTCCTTTGGACCAACTTTCCGCGCCGAAAAGTCAAAAACAAGGCGCCATTTAATAGAGTTTTGGATGATTGAACCAGAAATGGCTTTTGTTGAACATGAAGAAAGTTTACAAATTCAAGAGGAATTTGTTACTCACATTGTTCAATCTGTCATTAAAAATTGTCGATCCGAATTAGAGATACTTGGGCGTGACATCTCTAAGCTGGAGAACGTTCAGCCGCCATTTCCCCGAATTACATATGATGATGCAATAAAACTTTTGCAAGGAAAAGGCCACGAAATTCAATGGGGTGATGATTTCGGGGCACCTCATGAAACAGCAATTGCTGAAAGTTTTGATCGGCCAGTTTTTATTACTCATTATCCTACAGAATTAAAAGCATTTTACATGAAACCTGATCCTAATCGACCTGAAGTTGTTTTATGTGCAGATTTAATCGCTCCTGAAGGGTATGGTGAGATTATTGGTGGTAGCCAAAGGATTGATGATCCAGTTTTATTAGAACAACGTTTCAAAGACCACCATTTATCAGAAGAAGCTTACAAATGGTATCTCGATCTAAGAAAATATGGTACTGTACCTCATAGTGGTTTTGGTTTAGGTCTTGAACGAACTGTGGCTTGGATTTGTGGGTTGGACCATGTTCGGGAAACCATTCCATTTCCCCGTCTCTTAAATCGCCTCTATCCTTAAAATGTTTATATTTTCTTTACAATTAAAAAGAGCACCCATTTGGTGCTCTTTTTAATAAAATGAGGTGTAAATATGCAAAGTGAATCCCAATTTTTACTTGAATTATTTCAAGAAGGTTCGACTGCGATTTCCAACTTGTTATTATCCCATTACAAAGAGCTGGGGTTATCAGATCAAGAAATGATGTTAATTATCCACTTGCTTTATTTTCAAGAGAAGGGCAATCTTTTTCCTGCTGTCTCTGAACTAGAAAAACGAATGACACTAAATACGGAAGAGATTATGCGTCTTTTACAAAGATTAGTACGCCAAAACTATATTCGGATTGATGAAAAAAAGGATGAGATAACTGAAATCTTATCTGAAGCGTATAATTTAACTCCTCTTTACCAAAAGTTCATACATTGGCTGATTTATCAACATCAAAAACAACAAATGCAAACAAAACAACATGAAAAAGAAAAAGAGGTTATTAATATTTTTCAAATCTTTGAACAGGAATTTGGTCGACCATTATCCCCTATGGAAATAGAAATGATCAATACATGGATCGATCAAGATCATTATTCTACAGAACTTATTCATTACGCATTAAAAGAAGCTGTTTTCTCAAACAAACTTAGTTTTCGTTATATCGATAGAATCCTTTTTGAATGGCAGAGAAAGAATCTAAAAACCATTGATCAGATTAAACTACATATCAAAAACTTCCGCGAAAAACAGACAAACTATAAATACAATAAGGAGAAGAAAGACTATCCTGAATTTGAATTTTACAATTGGCTAGAGGAAGATTAAATAGGTCTCTTTCTTTATGATGATTTGTTGTTCACGATATTAACGTCACCAATTACTTCTACGCCTTTTAGAGTATCAGATACAGGGCATCTTTCTTCTACCATTTTCATCAGTTTTTTAATTTTTTCCTCAGGAGAATTGGAAACGATTTCTACTTGGTAACGGATTTGCATAAAACCCTTTCTCACATCTTTATTTAACCCTAAAAAACCATCGGGATCTAGATCCCCAGTTACATGTACCTTACAATCCTCAATCTCAACATGAGCAGCTTTGCTAAAAGCAGCAATGGTAATTGTTAAACATCCGCCTAATGCCGATAAGAGAAGTTCAACGGGGTTCATCGCTTTGTTTGTTCCACCAAGTTGTTCAGGTTCATCCATTTGAACAGTAAAACCCCTTGCATTTGCTTCAACAAATAATCCTTCTTTTAATGAAACAGTTGCTTTGAATTCTTGAATTGCCATTTATTTCGCCTCCAATTACATCTCAGTTTTTACTATCAAGTCAAATTATATGCTTGAGTTTATATTATACAGAGATTGAAGTATATTTATTCAAAAGTTATTCAATAAATTAAGAATTTTCTATGACAAATTTACCAAAAAAAATGTATTAGCAATAATAATTATAAAAAAATATACAATAACTAGAATTTAGTGTATAATAATTTTGGAAAAGTTCAAAACAATTAAAAGAGGGGGAAAATGATGAAGAAGAGTTATGTTTTACTAGCGATCGTACTTTTGTTATCCCTAAGCTTGGTTGGATGTGGGGGTGGAAAAGCCAGTCAATTAATCATTGCAACTGGAGGCACTGGTGGAACATATTATCCTCTTGGTGGAGGAATTGCCCAAATTATTAAAGATAATACAAAAATGGATGCAACTGCTCAAGTTACAGGAGCATCTGTTGAAAATATGCGTTTACTAAGTAAAGGCGATGTAGATTTAGCTTTTACTCAATCCGATATTGCTGATTATGCAAGTAAGGGTACAGAAATGTTTAAAGATACTCCGGTAAAAAATTTAAAAGCTATTTCTTCCTTATATAATGAAACCGTTCAAATTGTAACAACTGTAAATAGTGGGATTAATTCTGTTGCCGATCTTAAAGGGAAACGTGTTTCGGTTGGAGCTGCTGGTAGTGGAGTAGAGGCAAACGCAAAACAAATCCTTGAAGTCTATGGATTAAAGTTTGAAGATTTAAAAGCAGAGCATTTATCATTCGGTGATTCTTCTCAAAGAATTCAAGACGGACAACTGGATGCAGCTTTTATTACTGCTGGTGCACCTACAGCAGCTGTCAACGAATTATCTGCAACTACTAAATTTAAAATTCTTTCTCTAGATCAGGATAAAATTAAAGAATTAATAACGAAATACCCATACTATGTTGAAGATGTAATTCCGGCAAAAACATATGCTGGTCAAGATCAAGATGTAAAAACTGTTGCCGTAAAATCCATTCTTGTTGCTAGAGGAGATTTATCAGAAGATCAAGTCTATGATATTACAAAGTCCCTTTTTGAGCACCTAGACAAACTAGTCGCGATAAATAAAAAAGCCGAGTCGATAAAATTAGAAACAGCATTAGATGGGATAAATTTAGAAATTCACCCAGGTGCTGCGAAATACTATAAAGAAAAGGGAATTTTAAAGTGATGTTTAAATATAAACAACCGAGGCGGCTTTTTTCCCCTCGGTTTTTTTTAAGGGCTACATGGAAATCCTCGATTGTGATAATTCTCATCATGCTGTTACTTTATAATCTTCCTTTAGTACCCATGTTAACACTTATTGAAGGAGATTCGGGGAAAATATTACTCCGTATCCCCATTAATGGAAATGATCGCTTTTCTATTGAATATATCCATTCCATTCATAAAACACCCGTTATTGACACTTTTTATATTGATTCCAATCAAAATATTATAGTAGATCAAACCACTTTTGATACTTATGGTGTTGGCATGCCATCAGACGTAGAAAAAGGTGAAACATTTACCATTAAAAATGGGAAATTCGTATTGAATCATCTCAATCGAGTTCTTCCATATTTTGATCTGAGGGTTGGACAAGTGATTGCAAACCATCAATTCATTGTACACCAGAGAAAAATACCATTAGCAAAGTTAACGAGACCTGGAAATTGGGTTCGATTTAAAGTGCAAAAATTAAGCTTATTGCAACTGATGAAGGGAGGTAGTCTAGATGAGTCAAGATATTAAACATTTAACTGAAGAAGAGATGCATCAATTATTAAGTAAATACGATAGAGAGTCAAATTTTTATAAATATACAGGAGTTATGAAATGGTTGATAACCATTTTAGCAGTTGGCTTTTCACTTTTTCAGTTATACGCTGCACTTTTTGGTAATATTCCACTTCAATTATTAGTTCCTGTACATTTAGGTTTCGGTTTAACATTGATCTATATTTTGTTTCCTACAAAAAAATATGTTAAAAAAAGCAATCTGTTTACAATATTTCTTGATTTTTTATTACCAATATTAAGTGCAGGGGTTGGTTTTTATTGGGTTTTTGAGTATAAAGATTTAATTATAAGAGCTGGGAATTATAACCAATTGGATTTTGTTATGGGGTTGATCGCTATACTTCTAGTAGTAGAAGCTTCAAGAAGAGTAGTTGGAATTCCAATTACAGTGATTGCTCTATTTTTCTTGATTTATGCTAAATTTGGCAATTATTTTCCATCGTTCTTAAGTTTTCGGGGGCTATCTTATGAACGTATCGTGTCACATATGTATTATACTTTAGATGGTATTCTTGGAACTCCTTTACAAGTGTCGGCAAAGTTTATCTTCTTATTTTTGTTGTTCGGAGCATTTTTAGAAAAAACAGGAGTAGGTCAGTATTTCAATGATCTAGCATTATTGATTGCTGGAAAACGTGTAGGTGGTCCTGCAAAAGTGGCTGTATTTTCAAGTGCATTACAGGGGACTATTAGTGGGAGTTCAGTTGCTAATGTAGTTACTTCTGGATCATTTACCATTCCAATGATGAGAAAATTGGGTTATCGTAAAGAGTTTGCTGGAGCAGTAGAAGCAGCAGCTTCTACTGGTGGACAAATTATGCCACCTATTATGGGAGCTGCAGCCTTTTTGATGGCTGAATTTATTGGGATGTCTTATTGGGATATTGCAAAAGCGGCAGCAGTACCTGCAATTCTATATTTCACAGGGATCTGGATTATGGTTCATTTTGAAGCAAAAAGAACGGGGCTACGGGGCTTAACTGATGAAGAGTTGCCTGATAAAAAAGAAATTTTAAAGAAAATATATTTATTAATTCCTTTATTCGTTATTATTGGACTTCTCATGAGTGGAAAGTCTGCAACCTTTTCTGCAATTAGTGGGATATTGAGTACAATCATTGTTGGAATCATCGGTATGTTACTAGGACATAATGAAATGAAATTAAAAGATATATTTTTTGCTTTGGAAGATGGAGCAAAAGCATCATTAGGAGTTATTGCGGCTACTGCCGCTGCAGGGATTATAGTAGGTACTGTTACACTAACAGGATTAGGGTTAAAATTCGCCAATGGATTAATTGAATTTTCGGGTGGATTACTTATTCCAACTCTCTTT
Source organism: Tepidibacillus sp. LV47 (assembly GCF_048381575.1). Lineage (NCBI taxonomy): Bacteria > Bacillati > Bacillota > Bacilli > Caryophanales > Bacillaceae > Tepidibacillus > Tepidibacillus sp. LV47. The sequence continues at coordinate 19,106 of NZ_JBLWIF010000003.1, read as the reverse complement.
TTAACGATGATTTCATCAATTATCTTAGGAATGGGTTCTCCAACAACAGCGAATTATATTATCACTTCAACAATCGCTGCACCAGCGATTATACAATTAGGAGTTCCAGCACTTGCAGCTCATATGTTCACATTCTATTTTGGAATTGTGGCTGATATCACCCCACCAGTTGCACTTGCAGCTTTTGCGGCATCAGGAATAGCTGGAGGTAAACCAATTCGAACGGGTGCAGAAGCAACAAGATTAGCGATTGCAGCATTTATTATTCCATATATTTTTGTGTTATCTCCTCAATTACTACTAGTTAATACAACGATATTAAAAACATTGTGGATTGTCACTACAGCATTCGTTGGTATGTTGGGAATAAGTGCAGGATTAATGGGATACTGGTTCAGACCAATGTATTGGATTGAAAGAGTATTAGCAATACCTGCAGGGCTTATGCTCATCGTTCCAGGATTATGGACCGATTCGGTTGGATTAGGTATCTTAGTGTTACTATTTATCATTCAATTCACAACGAGAAAAAAATGAAAAAAATTGCAAATGCTGAAGTCAAATAAATAAGTGAAATTAAAAAGGACATCCTAATAGATGTCCTCATTTTCTTTTATTTAATTATACAGATACAGTTTCGAATTCTACAGAATTATTGATGGTTACGCCAACTCGTAAGGTATCACTAACTGGGCACTTTGATTCAGCCATTTTAATTAAGCGCTCAATACGGTTTTGTGGTGCATCAGAGACAATGTGTACATGTACACGAATATTTTGATAACCACTTCTAGCATCTGACTTACCCATCGCAGCCATTGGGTCGAGCTCCCCTTCAACCTCAACACGTAAATCTTTAATATCTACATGGAATGCTTTAGAGAAAAGGCTAATCGTAATCGATAAACAACTACCTAATGCAGAAAGTAATAATTCTACTGGAGTCATCCCTTGATTAGAACCGCCGATTTGTTCTGGCTCATCAACAGTTACTTTGAAACCACGAGCTTCAGCCTCTACACGTGTGCCCTCAATTAAACGAACGGAAGAACGAAAAACTTGATTTGGCATAAAATACCCTCCCATAAATGATAATCTTTTTTAAATTAGAATAATTTGTGAACATTTCTACAAATAGTATACAAGAGGTTTTTTTAAAAAGATAGACTTTGAAGAGTATGTTTAAAAATTTGTCATAATTATTACTTAAGATTGTAACAAAAAATACACATTTTAAACTTTATTAAACCCATCTTATATACGGATTGTTCAATTTCGATTACAATAATAATGTTTTTAGCTTTACCTTATAGGAGGTTTCTTATATGTCAGTGATTGAAAAAAAAGTTCAGTTTGTATATAATGATCGCTTAGGAATTCACATACCTGATTTTCAAGTTGATTGGGAAGATTTATCTTTAGATGAACAAGTAGCTGTCATTGATCGATGGGAAAGGGAAAGAGCCAAAATTCCAGACCGTATTAAGGAATTAGAAGAAGAAATTTTAAGAAAACAAGATATTATGTTTCAGATCCCGTTTGAAGAATATGTAGAAGTCCATAAAGAAATTATCGATCTATCTAGTGCAATTAATGACTTGAATATTTGGTTTCGAACTCATGGACAAATCACCGAAGGAAAGGATAAAGGTAAAGAGAACTATTATAAAAAAAAGAAGCATATATAACCTAAACAACCCGTATAATTGGTGGGTTGTTTTTTTATAAGTTGAATATATATCAAAGAGAATAAAAATGTGGTAGTCTATTATTTATGAATGATAATCAGTAAACTTCGAGAGGAGTCATTCGGAATGAAACTTATTTTTGTCACAACAAATCCTGAAAAATTAACAGAAGCTCGCTTAGCATTGGCTCCATTTGGACATCAAGTAGAAGGTAAAAGTTTCTCTTTTATCGAGCCAACTGAAGGTACATTAGAAGAGATTGCAAGATATAAGTTAGAACAAATAAAGGAGAATGACGAAATACCAATTTTTGTAGACGATTCTGGAATTTTCTTTGAATCTTATCCTCAATTCCCAGGTATTTTGACCAAAAGAATTTTTCAGTTAATTGGTTATAAGGGGATCGACAAATTATTATCAGGTGAGAGTCGAAAAGCATATTTTCATGGTGTCATTGCTGTGAAGTGGAAAGGAAAAATCGATGTTTTTCACGGAATTACATCCGGCAGGATTATCTCTGAAATACCCTATAACTTACCAAACGATTTACGCTTTCCTTTTGATCCAATTTTTATTCCTGACGGTGATACACAAGTATTAGGAAATATGCCTTTAGAACGACGAGTTTATTATTCTTACCGAAGAAAAGCCTTAGAAAAAATGGGACATTGGCTTTATAGTAATCAAAAGTAAAAATACATGATATGAAAGGCATGGGAATTAGGAAATGCAGTATCCATTGGAGATCGTGAGAAAGAATAAACGTTACAGTATTATCAATGGTGCTTACTCAATGATTATGAATACTTATTCCAGTTTTTTGGCGTTATATGCTATTCATATTTTACATGCGAATCACCAGCAGGTCGGTTTATTAAATTCCCTGCCTGCAGTCGTTAGTTTAGTAACAACGATCGTAGGAGGATATTGGTTTAGTCAACTAGAATTAAAAAAGAGATTCTGTGGTTTTTCGATTCTGTTTGCTCGCATTACTCTTTTATTATTTGCTTTAATTCCTTATATTCCGATCTATCAGGCGTGGATTTTGGTTATTTTAGTTGGTTTTATGAATATTCCAGCCAGTTTGGCCAATCTATCTTGGCAATCTTTGATGGGTGATTTAATTCCAGAGAAAGACCGAGGAAATTTTTTTAGCTACCGAAATCAAATCTTAACGATAGTAGGAATGATTGCAACAGCAATTGTAGGAGTTCTACTTAATTTATTTGATAAAAACAACCCTGTTCCATATCAGGTGTTATTTATTATTACATTTATCTTTGGGGTTTTAGAAGCTTATTATCTATTTAAGCACATCGAACTAAAAGAATTTAGTTCAAAAGGAACGGTAGAAAAGGACTCTCTTATTGAGCAAATGAAAAAAATAGGGCAAACCAAACCCTTTCTTTTTTTTCTATTCAGTTCGATTCTATTTAATTTTGGTTGGCAAATGGCTTGGCCACTTTTTAATATCTATCAGATCGAGTATGTTCATGCCAGTGCTTTTTGGTTAAGTTTGTTTACTGTTGCGAATCAACTCTCACAAATTCTTACTTATAAATGGTGGGGAAGAATGTCCGACCGTTTTGGTAATTCGATGATGCTTTTTGTAGCCAGCGCAGGAATGGCAACGGTTCCGTTTTTAACGGTATTATCCAAAAATCTTTATTATTTAGTCCTCACAAACTTTTGGAGCGGTGTTTATTTATCAGGTACAACTCTATTATTATTTAATCAATTATTAGCTGTTTCACCTGAAAAAGGTCGCTCTTCTTATATTACCCTTTATACGATTTTTATTGGTTTTGTTGGTTTTATTGCTCCACAGTTCGGGATTAGGATGTTGTCTATTTATGGGATGAACGGTACCATGAATCTTTCAGCATTGATTCGTTTATTAGGTGGAGTAGCTTTTATCTTAGTTGCTATCTACGTTGAACAGCAAATAGATATAAGTCGGTGAAAGATAGATTTATCATTCAATAAACAGAGGTGATACTTTTGACATCATTTCGTTTTATACATACAGCTGACTTGCATTTAGATAGCCCTTTTAAAGGATTAAGACATCTTCCAAAACAAATCGTATCTGAAATTTATGAATCTACTTTTCGCAGTTTTGACCGGATCGTGGAGTATTGTATTGAAAAAGAAGTAGACTTCTTATTGATAGCAGGAGATGTGTATGATCTAGAAGAGCAAAGTCTAAGAGCACAATTCTATTTTAAAAAAGCATTGGAAAAATTGGATCATTATGGAATCCATACCTTTATCATTCATGGGAATCATGATCCTATTGATCAGAAAAAAACAAAAATAAAATGGCCTGAAAAGGTTCATTTTTTTTCTGGAGAACGGGTGGAATGGTTTTCTTTTCAAAAAGACAATAAGGAAGTAGCTAGAATCTTAGGCAGAAGTTATCCAACCAAAGCATTTATGGAGAATATTGTAAAGGACTTTACGAAACAAAACGAAAAACTGTTTCATATTGGATTACTTCATACCAATGTTGATGGCCAAAAAAATCATGACCCTTATTGTCCTTCTCGTTTACAAGAATTAGTCTTAGGTGAGATGGATTATTGGGCACTTGGACACGTTCATAAACATCAAATTTTACATGATCACCATCCTTATGTGGTCTACCCAGGTAACCCGCAAGGAAGACATATTCAGGAAACAGGGGATAAGGGTTGTTATTATGTTGAGGTAAAGGATAATGAAGTTCAAACTATTGAATGGTTATCAACGGCGCAAATACGTTGGGAAACAATTGAACTAGATATTTCACAGATCACTACCATTGATGACCTGATTAACCTAGTAGAGATGAAGATTGAAGAAAAACGAAGGGAAATTCAACGTCCATTGATTTGCCGTGTGGTATTGAGAGGTCTAACCCTACTTCATTCGTTACTCTTAGAAGAGGAGCAGCGAAAGGAATTAGAAGAAGTCATCAATCTTAGTTTAATGGGACAACAACCTTGGGCATGGATCGAAATGATCCAAGTAAGGATACAACCACATATTACGAATGAATATTTACATGAACAAGGGACTTTTTTATCCGATTATCTTTTACAGGTTGAGCGTTTTTTTCAAGGAATAGATATTGAGTTCGTACAAAAAGAAATTTTGTCAGATTTATTTCGACATCGAGGAATAAAAAAACATTTTTCGTCATTAACGACTGAAGATTTTGAAGAAATAAGGAGACAAATCATCACATATGCCTATGAATATTTCGTTGAAAGAGAATGAAGGGAGGGGTCTCGTTGTGGATTGAATCCTTAGAGATTTATGGTTTTGGTAAATTGGCAGATAAAAAGATCACTTTAAAGCAAGGATTAAATCTTATTGAAGGCTTTAATGAAGCTGGGAAGAGTACGATTCGCGCATTTATCCAAGCCATTCTTTTTGGATTTGAAAATAGAAGAAACCTCCATTTACGGTACGAACCTTTAAATGGAGGAAAATTTGGTGGAGCGATTTCCATCGTTGATGAAAAAGGACAGCTCTATCGAATAGAAAGAGTTTATCATCAAAAAATTTCTGGGGATGTTCGGATTTATTTGCCTAATGGGAATTTTGTTGGCGAAGAGTATTTGCCGAATTTACTTCATCAGATCAATGAAAAAGTTTATCGTCAAATTTTTTCTTTTGGTTTAAATGAGATTCAACACCTTGATACCTTACAAGATCAGCAAATCAATAGTTTTTTGTATCATGCTGGTACAGGTTTAGCAAAACAAATTCTCAATATGAACCAAGAATTAACGAAGAAAGAACAAGAACTATTTAAAGTTGGCGGAAAAAAACCTATCATAAATTCTTTGCTCACAGAAATGGATGAACTCTTACAAAAAATCAATCACATAAAAAATAAAAACAGACAATATGAAGAGATCGTATTAAAAATTGAGCAATTGACTAGTAAAATTGATAAGGTTGATAAGAAAATTGTAGTTATCAAACAGGAACTAAATAGGTATGAAAAAGCAGCACATTACTTTCATACTTATCAAAACGTAAAAGAGATGGAATGGCAACTAAGTGAATATGCGGAAGAGCCAATTTTCCCTGAAAATGGAATTGAACGTCTCGAGATGACCGAATCCAAAATTAACGAATATGAGATTGAAAAAAAGCATCTAGAAACAAAGGTATTTGAAATGAAAGAAGAAGCAAAGGAACTTAAGGCTCAACTTTTAACAGAACAACAAATTAGACAGATTGAATACATGCGAGATCATTTACCTTACTATCAACAAAATAAGAAAAGATTGGTTCAAATACAAAAGGATTGGAAACTATTAAATGAAAAAATAGAAGAAAATCAAAAATTATTAGGCTCTTTTTATTCAGAAAAGACCATACGTTCATTTGAATTACCCATTGCTGAAAAACAAACACTGCAAACGATCCTCCAGCAATTAGATACAAAAGAAAAAGAACTTTTTACACTTGATCTTAAATTAAATGAATTGGAATCACGATTACATTCAAATCGCTTCAATCCCCAAGAAATTGAAGTTGACAAAAAAAGGAAACAACGATTTGCATTTATGAAAAATTCATCCTGGTTGAAATATTTAATTCCCACGATCGGTATATTAAGCAGTGTATTTTATCTCTACCATCAACAATGGGTAACAGCAGGGTGGTTTATCATTCTCTTTTTTTTAGTTGGTCGCTTATTATTCCATCATAATCAGTTAACCGATCAACAGATAAATCAAACTAGAAATGAAGAAATGCGTTTAGAAAAGGAAATTAGCAAACTTATGCAAACGAAAGAAAAAATAAAAGAAGAATACGAAAAGCAAATCGTCCTTTGGCAAAATTGGCTACAAAGTCAAGGACTTCAGCAAGATTTATCCTCGATTACTGTTTATGATACAATCTCGCTCATCCAAAAAATGAAAGATTTATACAAAGAACAAGATTTACTTAACGAACAAATCCATATATTGAAGCGGGAAATAAAAGATTACGAGGCATTAGTTGCAAAGATTGATGGGGATCGTATTAATCCTTATAAGACTGAGGAAATAGTATATGGATGGATTCAAAGGTATCATCAAGATCAAAGAAATCGTTCAAAACTTGATCAATTAAATCAGAGAATAAAAGAGATAAAAGAGGAAAGCAGACGATTGGAAGAAAGGATTTATCTATTACAAGAACAAATCAGGCAATTATTCCAACATGCTAAGGTAACGAATAAAGAAGATTTTTACTTTCGTTTTAAAGACTATACCACGTATCATCAGTTACGTTTACGATACAAACAATACTTATTTTCTATTCGAAATGGATGTTCTACTGAGGAAGAATATCAGCAATTGATTCAACAATTAGAACGGACGAAAGAAAATGAATTAATACAATTCATAAAACAACGAAAAGAACAATTGACAGAATTGCAAAGTAAGTTAAAGGAATATCTTGAAAAAAAAGGAGAATTACAGAATCAATTAAAGGAAATCGAAGAAGACAAAAGTTTAACCGTACTTCAACAAGAGTATTCTGTTCTAAAGTCTCGGTTGCATGAAAATGTGAAGAATTGGGTAAAAGTTGCGATTGCAAAATACCTTCTTCAACAAACAATGAAAACTTATGAAATGGAAAAACAACCGGAAGTAATTAAAAAAGCCTCAGCATACTTTCGGTTAATGACAGGAAAGCACTATAAAGGAGTGTTTGCTCCACTAGATGAAGCAATTATAAAAGTAGTACGAAGCGATGGCCAGATTTTTGAACCCCAATACTTAAGTCGAGGTACAATAGAACAATTGTTTATTGCCTTAAGATTTGCCTTAATTGATGAGTTTGCAAAAAAAGTCAATCTACCATTAATCTTTGATGATATCTTTGTCAATTTTGATCCGAAACGATTACAGAATACGCTAAACTCATTAACGGAGCTTTCTAAACGTCATCAGATTTTATTTTTTACCTGTCATCCTCATCTTGTTTCTCTAATGAAAGAAATGATAGGAAATATTTATATCATTCGATTATAATGTTGAATTCAATCATTTATTCTTTTGGTAAACAAATGGCAATTCGCCAAGTGAGATGTTTATAAAGATAATAATCAAGAGCAGCTGAACCGGATAAGAAACCAAGAAGGCGCCAATCGATTGTTTTTATGAATTCCATCCTCATCACCTCTACTATAAGTATATGTTCTGTAAAGGTCAGGACGGACCGGTAAAATTTGTCAATTTTGGTCAACTAGAAAAGAGGAGAATCAATGGAAAAAAAGTTTCTATATCCTTTATCTCTTTGGATTTTGGCCATAGGAATGACAATCAATGTAACAGGAAATTCATTCTTATGGCCACTAAATACGATTTATATTACAGGTGTATTAAATAAATCGATGTCAATTGCAGGTTTTGTTCTTATGCTCCAACAAGGATCTGGGATTTTAGGGAATCTAGCAGGTGGATGGTTATTTGATAGATGGGGTGGGAAAAAGACTATCATTATAGGGATAATCATGTCTGCTATCAATGTTTTATCATTAGCTTTCCTTCATCAATGGATTCTTTATGTTCTATTTATGCTTCTTCTTGGATTTAGCAACGGACTAGTTTTTCCCTCGATGTATGCGATGGCAGGAACGATTTGGCCAGAAGGTGGGCGCAAAGCATTTAATCTTATTTATGTGGCACAAAATTTAGGTGTAGCTATTGGCTCTACGCTAGGTGGTATTGTTGCACAGATTTCCTTCACTCTCATTTTTATTGTTAACTCGATAACATTTCTGTTATTTTTATTTTTAGTCATCTTCGGATTTCGCAATGAACAATGGCAACAAGCAGTAGTTGTCTCTGGAGTTGAGATATCTGATCAAGAAGAGGTTAAGGAGTCAAAAGAAGCTTCGAGAGCGTTTGTATCATTAATGATCTTGTCCATCGCCTTTGTGCTTGCTTGGATACCGTATGTACAATGGCAAACTAGTTTATCCAAATATATTTCAAATTTAGGAATTCCTTTATCAAAATATACTTTATTATGGACGATTAATGGGGTCTTAATTGTTCTTGGGCAACCATTTATTTCATTTGTCACAAAACGATTCTTGACGACCATTAAAAAACAATTGTTTGTTGGAATTATTATTTTTATCCTATCATTTGCAATTATGGTTCATAATACATTTTATATTGGATTTGTATTAGCAATGATTACAATGACTATTGCAGAAATGCTCGTTTGGCCTGCCGTTCCTGCTGCCGCTTATGAACTAGCTCCGGAAAATAAAGCTGGGTTTTATCAGGGGATAGTAAGTAGTGCTGGTGCAGGGGGAAGGATGTTGGGCTTTTTAATTGGAGGTTGGTTGTACGACCACACATCGATACCCAACTTGTTGTGGATCATGATAGGACTTTTTGTGATTTCGGGTTTGACTTTTTTGAATTACGATCGTGGAGTAATAAGGGAAGGAAAAAAGTCATATGCCTAATGTTTGGGCACATCTCCTATTTGGGGAAAGGGTAGCGCTACAATAAGGAATTTCAGCATGGTGTCCAAGGGCCCTTCTTATACTATTATCATTTTGGCCTTGGAGAGGAAAGATCGATCTGTTAGCTTTATTGTCACCATGTATTAGATCGGAACGCATACCCATATATCTCTGATTCAGATAAAGTAGATGTGGCTTGTATGTTCTAATGTTGCTCCTAACCTTTCGGCTTTCCGTAAATAAGGTCGGTAGGAAAGCTCGCTCTAAAGAATCAACTTATAGAACATATAAGTCAAGCTTATTAGGTTTGTATATTCCATAAGAAGCGACTTTTGGGAGTGTATTTCTATCTTATCCTTTTTAATCAAAAGAAATACACGGACAACGGAGCGCGTTGGAATATACAAACCTATTTTTATAATCAATGGTTTACTAGTTTAGCTTCAAACTGTCCTTTTTTAAATATCTATTTTGGATAAAAATCAAAATCCAATAATAAAGAAGGGACAAGTGAGAAGATCCCAAAAAGGCTTGAATCTGTGATTTGCTCGACCAATCCAAAAACATAACGACCTAATATGCCGAAAATTTGCTTGAAATTCCATAAAAACTGAAGAATTCAGCAGTTCGTTTCACACGAATCTTACTTCCAAAAATCGAACGACTGATGGCCTGACTTCCAGTAAAAATAATAGGTCAGTTGCAATTGCCCTTATTGAAGAAATATAACTTCAATAGGCAGAACCTGTGGTATTAGGTAAATTCAACATCAGTATTAAAGATTGGTAAAACAGCCGCCGCTTCTTTATTCATAAAATTTTATCGAATTAATCTTTTCAAAAAAATATTGCTTAAACAATTATTATAAATTATAATAACACTCAAATATTTGCGTTTTCCGATACCAAAAGAAGAAATGAATAGTGAATTTAGTAATCAAAAAATAGATATTATAACTATTCGGATAACTAAAATACTATTTTAATAACGAAATGGAGAATTTTTTATGGATAATGTACAAGTAATAGATGAGTTAGATAAGCAAATCATTAAACTTTTATCCAAAGATGGAAGAATGGCATTTACCGAGATTGCAAATCAATTAAATGTTACAGAAAAAACAGTGAGAGCTAGATATAAAAATTTAGTCGAAAATCAAATCCTTGAAGTAGTAGGGATTGTTAATCCGATCTCAATTGGAGTAAAAACAAGTGCAATTATTCAATTAGGTATTCAAGCTAACACCCTAGAAAATATAGTAAATCGTTTACGTAATTTTAAGGAAATTCGCTACATTTCCTTAACTTCTGGTGAATATCAATTGTTGATCCAAGTACATGTACATACTTATGAAGAATTGACAGAAATACTGAAGAAATTGAATCAAATCGAAGGGGTTACCCAGACCAATGTAATTGTTCAGTTTGAAGTGTTTAAGAATTCTTTTGAGTATTTATAAAAAATGTTTTTTACTTATTACTTTAACACTATAAAGCTTTCAATTATCAATCATATGAATTTTTAAATTATGTGAGTCTAATGGTATATCTTGAAGTTTATTTAATAGGGGAGTCTGCTCAATATGTGAAATTTGAAAATGCAAAAAAATTCGTTCCCATCAACACTTGTAAATAGACATTGGGCTACTACTAAAGAAGAAGCGGAAAGAATGGGGGTAAAAGTGGGTGACCATATTACTTAGGCGACAGAACTAGAATACCTTGGAACCAAGATACAAAAATTGAATTCTAGGAAAGGGAGTAGGAGAATGAAAATCTATATTTCAGTAGACATGGAAGGAATTTCGGGTGTAGCGACAAACATGCAATTGAAAAAAAATGATGAGTATAGTCGTTTTCGCAAATTGATGACCCAGGATGTCAATGCGGCGATTGAAGGAGCATTTCGAGGAGGAGCGACAGAAGTTGTTGTTTCTGATGGACATGGAAATATGTCAAACATTCTGATTGAGGAGTTAGATCCTAGGGCTCGTTTAATATCAGGAAATAATCGGGTCATGTGTCAAATGGAAGGAATTGATGATAGTTTTGATGGAGTGTTCTTTGTTGGCTATCATGGACGAGAAGGTGGATCAGAACGTTCAGTGATTAGTCATACCTTAGCTGGGATTGCAGTCAATGAGATGAAAATTAATGGTAAAGTGGTTGGGGAAAGTGAATTAAATGCAGGAGTAGCGGGCTTTTTTGGTGTACCAGTTTTACTAGTAACAGGAGATGATGTGGTTACTTCAGAGATTAAGTCCACGTTGCCATATGTGGAAACTGTAGTTGTTAAGCGTGGGATTGATCGCTTTGCTGCAGATTTACTACCTTTACAACAAGCACATGAATTAATCCGAACCAAAGCAGAACTTGCTGTAAAAAAAGCAAAGCAGATCGAACCATATCGTATAGAAGGACCAATTACTTTTGAAATTGAGTTTAAAGGAAGTAACCAAGCGTTAATGACAACGACGATTCCATCAGTAGAATTGATTGAACCTAAAAGGATTCGTTTTACCTGTGATGATTACATAACAGCTTATAAAATGATGTGGGGGTTAGTCATTATTGGGATGTCCGCAACAAATGGTGTTTTAGGACATGCCAATGCATAGATTAAACACATATACAAGGGGGAAAAAAGAAATGAAAAAAAGATTTTTAGCACTAATTGTTTTAGTATTATTGATGGTTCCTGTTTTATCAGCTTGTGGATCAACTCAAACGACGTCTAGTTCAGGAAAAAGCGAAATCAAACAAGAAATTACGTTAAATTTAATGAGTGAACCACCAACATTAGATCCAGCATTAGCAACAGATACGACTTCCGGTTGGGTTATCGAACATTTGTTTGAAGGACTATATACGACAAATAAAAATGGCGAAGTGGTTAAAGGTTTGGCCAAAGATGTGAAAGTTTCTGAAGATGGCAAAACATATACCTTTACAATTCGCGAAGACGCGAAATGGTCTGATGGTACTCCGGTAACCGCTCAAGATTTTGAGTATGCTTGGAAGCGTGTCTTAAATCCAGAAACAGCAAGTGAATTTGCTTTTTATTTGTATTATCTTAAAGGGGCAGAAGCTTACAATAAAGGAAAAGGTTCTGCTGATCAAGTCGGAGTAAAAGCAATAGACGATCATACTCTTGTCGTAGAATTAGAAGAACCAGTGGGCTATTTTGATAAATTATTAACATTCTGGGTGTATTTCCCTGTAAAAAAATCATTAGTTGAATCGAATAAGAACTGGGCTGCACAAGCAAATACACTAGTAAGTAATGGAGCTTACAAGCTAACCAGTTGGGAACATGATTCAAAAGTGGTCATTGAAAAGAATGATCAATACTATAACAAAGATGAAATCACAATGGAGAAAGTCACATGGGTTATGATTAACGAGGCAACTACCTATTATCAAATGTATAAAGGGGGACAAATTGATCTCATTGCTAGTATCCCATCTGATGCGGTTCCACAAGAAAAATCAAATCCAGAATTTAAGATAATTCCATACTTTGGTACTTATATGTATATGTTTAATGTAAAAAAAGAACCATTTAACAATCTAAAGGTTCGTCAAGCCTTTAATCTAGCAATTGACCGTGAAGCAATTACAAAGCAGGTCACACAATCAGGTGAAACTCCAGCATATGCTTTCGTACCAGAAGGAGTGAAAACTCCATCAGGTGAGGATTTCCGTAAACAAAAAGAAGCGTATTTCAAACAAGACATTGAAAAAGCAAAACAATTAATCAAAGAAGCAATGCAAGAAGAAGGATGGACGAAGTTCCCAGAAGTAACACTCATCTATAATACTTCTGAGAATCACAAGAAAGTCGCTGAAAGTATTCAAAATATGTTATCCAAAAATCTGGGTATCAATGTGAAACTTGAAAATCAAGAATGGAAAGCTTATTTGGCTAGAACCAACAGTTCAGATTTCCAAATGGCTCGGATGGGTTGGGTCGGTATCTTTTTAGATCCTGCTGTTATTCTTGACTATTTCTTAGGGGATAGTCCTAATAACAGAACCTTATGGGTGAATCCAAAATATGACGAGTTATTGCATAAAGGCAAAGTAGAAGCTGATCAAACGAAACGGATGGAATATTTACATCAAGCAGAAGATATTCTTATGCAAGATCTACCATTTATGCCAATTTACTTTTATTCTCAAAACTACCTAACTTCCAAAAAGTTTGAAGGTATTGTTTACCCATATAATCGCTATCCAAACGTTCGATGGGCGAAAAAAATAGCAGAATAATGGTTTTAGAAATGATAGATCTACTCTTCCTTGAGTAGGTCTTTCATCTTTTTATATGGAAAGAAACCTTAAAGTGGATGGAGGAGAGAAACATGAAAAAATTACTATTAACTGGCTTTGAGTCTTTTCTTGAATACCCAATCAATCCTACCGAAAAAATCGTAAAAGAGTTAAATGGGAAAACCGTCGGACAGTACCAAATATTTGGATATATTTTACCTGTTGATTACAAAAAAGCTGCTGACGAACTGTTTAACGTATTTGATCAAGTAAAACCAGACGTCGTTATCTCTTTAGGATTAGCAGCTGGAAGAAATCGGGTAACTCCTGAACGAGTTGCTATAAATTGTAACGATGGTCCAGCAGATAATCAAGGGAACGTTTTAAAAGATCAACCGATTGTTCACGATGGTCCAGCAGCATATTTTTCAACATTGCCTATTCGCAAAATGGTTCAAGCTTTACAAGAAGTAGGTTTACCAAGTGAAATATCAAATACGGCAGGTACCTATTTATGTAATCATGTGATGTACAGTATGTTGCATAAAATTGCAAAGGAAGGTTTATCCGTTCGCTCTGGATTTATTCATATCCCAGCTTCTCATGAATTAGCCATTAAAAATCGATCCTTACCAAGTTGGTCGCATACCCAATTGCTACAAGCAATTGAGACAATTATATGTGTGTTGGACGAAGAATAAACTCATGGTATAGTAAGAGAAGAACAAGTCTTTTTAAATGGGGGGATTGTAAAAATGAAATTTGTAACGTTTAAGCGACAAGGGGAAGAAAAAATAGGACTTCTAATTCATCACGATCAAGTGATTTTAGACTTAAAAACAGCTGAAATAGCAATGTCTGGACAAAATCTTATCCCTAATACCATGATCGAAGGTATCGAATTAGGGGAGGAATTCCTAGAAAGATGCAAAGAAATTTATGATTGGTCTAGCAAAAAAGACAATAGAGAATGGACCTATTCTCTTGAAAGTAATGAAATCCAATTACTTTCCCCAATTCCAAAACCAAGAAAAAATATTTTTTGCATAGGAAAAAACTATGTTGCTCATGCTTTAGAAATTGGTAAAGCTGAGGATATTCCAGAATATCCAATGGTATTTACAAAAGCACCAACGACGGTTACTGGACATTTAGCAAACGTATATAGTCACCACTCTATCACTCAGAAATTAGATTATGAAGGAGAATTAGCAGTCGTTATTGGAAAAAAAGGAATATCTATTCCTAAAGAAAAAGCGATGGACTATGTATTTGGTTATACGATTGTAAATGATATTACGGCTCGTGATATTCAACAGCGTCATAAACAGTACTTTTTAGGCAAGAGTCTTGATACAACTTGTCCAATAGGACCAAGCATCGTACATAAATCCTTAATTACGAATCCACATCATCTCCAAATTACAACGAAAGTGAATGGAGAAGTTCGACAAAATGGAAATACGAAGGACTTTATTTTTGACATTCCAACTTTAATTTCTGTATTGTCACAAGGAATGACGTTAGAACCAGGGGATATCATATCTACCGGAACACCTGCTGGCGTAGGCCATGGAATGAATCCGCCCAAATATTTAAAAGCAGGAGATGTGATCGAAGTTGAGATTGAAGGAATCGGTGTATTAAAAAATAGAATTGTAAATTAGGCTTCTTTATCGGGTTTGTATATTCTATAAGTGTTGGAATATACAAACCTATTTTAATTACATAATTAAATTATGGTTAACTTAAAAAATTCTAATCCTATGATTATTGTATAATATCTGTGAATCATTATATTTTAAAAAGCTTCAACTACTATGGAGAGATGCAGATTGAAATTGTTAACGCGAGAACTTGCTCAAAAGATTGTTGAAAGAACGATGGGAATTATTAACCGAAATATCAATGTTATGAATGAGAAAGGAATTATTATTGGTTCTGGAGATTCGAGTCGTATTAACCAAGTACATGATGGAGCAGTTGCGGTTATTGAAAGAGGAGACATCGTTGAGATTGATGATGAAGAGGCACAGTTTTTAAAAGGAGCAAAGCCTGGTGTCAATCTTCCGATTTATTTTAAAAATGAAATTGTTGGTGTTGTGGGGATTACTGGCAAGCCAGAGGAAGTGAGAGGATTTGGTTTACTCATTAAAATGGCAGCAGAAATGATTTTGGAACAAGCTTTCTTAATGGAGCAAATCCAATGGGATGAACGGTTAAAAGAAGAAATCTTGCATCAACTGATTACGGGGGAAATTACCTCCGACCCATGGTTTAAAGAAAGAGCGAAAACATTAGGGATTGATCTTGATGTTCCTAGAGTGGCTGTGATTCTTGAACTAAGATCCAATTCCTTAACTGAAGAAGCCTTAAGTAAAAAAAGAAAAAAAATCATATCCATTTTAAAAACATTAATAGAGCCCGATGATTTGCTAACTTTAACATATACTACAGAAATTATTCTTCTTAAAAAAATTCGCTTAAAAGATATGGACTGGGATAAGGATCAATTGTTCCATCAGTTAAATGCTTGGAAATTTCGCTTAAACCATTCCACAAATGTAAAAATGAAAATAGGAATTGGCACATATTATCAAGATTTTAAAGGATTATTCCAATCTTATGATGAGGCGAAAAAGACGTTGAAAGTAGGATTAACCCTTTATCCTGATCAAGACATCTACTGGTATCATGATATGGGCTTTCCTATTTTAATCCAACAAATTTCGGCATTGAACAATCACCCGTTGTTAGACCATTATAAAAAAATTGTGAGTAGGGATAAAAAAGGGGAATTACAACAAACTTTAAAGGCGTTTATTGAAGAAAATGGTGAGATTAATAAAACAGCCGAACGACTGTTCATACATCGAAATACATTACATTATCGCTTGGATAAAATAAAAGAAATTACTGGAAAAGACCCAAAAAAGCTAAATGAATTAATTGAATTATACACATCCATGCTTATATATATCTTGAGGAATAACATTGTGCAATAGTCCAAAAACTTTACCTCGGTTTTTGTTTTTTTTGTTTTTATGAATGATGCTTATTTCCAGGAAAACGCTTACTATGGAAGTATAAAATAATCTATCATGAATCTGAAAAAATTGTTTGTTCATACAAAAAAAGGAGGATATGAAATGGCTGCTCAAGTACAAGTTACAGCTTTAGGAGCTATTATTGCATTAGTGATTGCGATCATTCTTATTTTACGTAAAGTTCCACCAGCATATGGAATGATTGCTGGAGCTTTGGTGGGTGGAATTATTGGTGGAGCTAGTTTGGTTGATACCGTTTCATTGATGATGGATGGTGCCAAGGGTATTATTCCAGCTGTATTAAGAATTCTAGCAGCTGGTGTATTAGCAGGAGTTTTAATAGAATCGGGTGCAGCTTCAACGATTGCTGAAACGATTGTTAAAAAACTAGGGGAAACAAGGGCTTTACTCGCTTTAGCGATTGCCACAATGATTTTAACTGCAGTAGGGGTATTTATTGATGTAGCTGTTATTACCGTTTCACCAATTGCACTAGCGATTGCAAAGAGAGCAAATATCTCTAAACTAGCGATCTTATTAGCCATGATCGGTGGAGGTAAAGCAGGGAATATAATTTCTCCAAATCCAAATGCCATTGCAGCCTCAGATGCGTTTCACTTACCTTTAACTTCTCTTATGGCTGCAGGACTGATTCCAGCTATTGTCGGCGTAATTCTTACCTATTTTGTGGCAAAACGATTAATTCAAAGGGGATCACAAGTAGAAATTAGCGAAGTGCAAAATCATGCTGAAGGGAATTTACCAGGATTCCTAACTTCAATCACTGCCCCTATTATAACTATTTTGTTACTTGCATTACGCCCTCTATTTAAGATCAATATCGATCCCATGATTGCATTACCTGTTGGTGGACTTGTAGGGGCACTTGCAATGGGACGAATTAAAAAGATTAACGATTATGCCGTATCAGGTCTTGGGAAAATGTCTGGTGTTGCGATCATGCTATTAGGAACTGGTACATTAGCAGGTATCATTTCCAATTCTGGGTTAAAAGGCTTAATCATTGATGCTTTAAATGCATCAGGATTACCTGCGTACCTGCTTGCACCAATTGCTGGTATTTTAATGTCTGGTGCTACAGCATCCACCACTGCTGGTACTGCAGTTGCAAGCCAAGTCTTTGGTCCAACCATTTTACAATTGGGGATCTCGGCATTAGCAAGCGCTGCTATGATTCATGCGGGGGCTACTGTATTAGACCATTTACCACATGGTAGCTTCTTCCATGCGACAGGTGGTAGTGTCAATATGCAAATTAAAGAACGCCTTAAATTGATTCCTTATGAATCTTTAGTCGGTTTAACGATGACTATTGTTTCTACTTTAATCTTTGGTGTTTTTCGCTTCTTATAATGGCAGTAAGATGGGAGTGGTAGAGATGAAAATTGTCATTGCACCAGACTCTTTTAAAGAAAGTCTTACAGCGCTTCAGGTTGCCAATGCGATAGAGGAAGGATTTAAAGAGGTCCTGAAAGATGCAGAGTATATCAAAATTCCAATGGCAGATGGCGGAGAAGGAACGGTTCAATCATTGGTCGATGCAACGAATGGAAAAGTCATTAAAAAAGAAGTGATCGGTCCACTAGGAAAACCAGTTGAAGCTTTTTTCGGTATTCTCGGAAATGGGAAAACGGCTGTTATAGAAATGGCGGCGGCATCTGGGTTACATCTTGTTCCTCCTGAAGAACGAAATCCGCTTACTACAACGACATGGGGCACCGGAGAATTAATTTTGGCAGCTTTAGATTATGGAGTAGATCATATTATCATCGGAATTGGTGGTAGTGCAACCAATGATGGGGGAGCAGGAATGGCGCAGGCATTAGGTGCAAAGTTACTGAATCAAGAAGGAAAACAGATTGGTTATGGTGGAGGATCATTGTATCAAATAGCTACGATTGATATTACAGAAATGGACACTAGACTCCAGAATGTTAAGATTGAAGTAGCTTGTGATGTAAATAATCCTTTAGTTGGACCGACAGGAGCTTCTGCAATCTATGGACCACAAAAAGGGGCAACACCTGAAATGGTTCAATTTCTTGATCAAAACTTAAATCATTATGCAGACATCATCAAACGTGATTTAAATAAAAATGTAAAAGAGATACCAGGTGCTGGAGCAGCAGGTGGACTTGGAGCAGGTTTACTTGCTTTTCTTTCAGCAGAACTAAAACGAGGAGTTGATATTGTCATCTCGGCCACGAATCTGGAACAACACATGCAGGGTGCTTCCTTGGTCATTACTGGAGAAGGGAAGATCGATTCCCAAACCGTTAATGGAAAAACGCCAATCGGGGTTGCTAAAATAGCGAAAAAATATCATATTCCTGTGATTGCTATTGCTGGTAACATAGCAAGAGATAGTAAGATCGTTTACGAACATGGAATTGATGCCGTGTTTAGTATTGTACCACGGGTTACAAGTTTACAAGATGCGATGGAGAATGCAGAGGAATATGTTAGACAAACGGCAAGAAACATTGCTGCCGTTTGGAATCTTGTAAGAAATTAAAACGAAATATAAAAGTGGGGCTAAACAATAAGTGATATGCTCCCCTTAAGGTAGACAGATAAAAAATAAAAATTCTGTTTATCTTAG